>JAFDIG010000087.1 GCA_019308145.1 Deltaproteobacteria bacterium
GGAACTGAAAGACATTTTTGCGTGCCGCTATAACATATATCAATTCCCCATTCATCAACTTTTACTTCCATTCCCCCTAAAGATGTTACTGTATCGACTAAAAATAGAGTATCTCTATCTTTAATAAAATCTCCTATCTCCTCTAAAGGCTGAGCTACTCCTGTTGAGGTTTCTGCATGCACAATAGCTAAGATCTTAGCATCTGGATTTCTTTTTAGGGCATCTATCATTTTTTCTGGAGAGATAATCTCACCCCAATTTGATTCTACCTTCACTACATTAGCTTTTAATCTTTCAGCAACATCCACCATCCTTTCCCCAAAAAGACCACAAACACCAATAATAACCTTATCCCCTGGCTCAATAAAGTTTACAAAGCTTGTCTCCATACCAGCAGAGCCTGTGCCTGAAATAGGGATGGTAATAAGGTTCTTTGTTTTAAAGAGCTCTCTTAACATCTGGCAAATCTCATCCATTATATCTAAAAATGCTGGATCCAAATGCCCAATGATCGGTGTTGCCATTACCTTTAATACACGATAGGAGATATTGCTTGGTCCTGGTCCCATCAATATCCTTTCTGGAACAACAAGTTCTTTTATATCCATTTTTATCCTCCATAAAAATTTTTAAATAAAAGATTCTCTTTTCATTTTGTTTATCTTTATCCAAGATTCAACCAGACAAAAATCTAAATAGCAAAGTCATAAAAGGATGTCAATGTATCCCTTTACATGAAAAAGTTTTTGATTCATTAGATTTAAAAATCAAATTTTGTTGAAACTTAAAAAATTACTTGACTCAAAAGAAATTATTATTAATCTTAATTCATAATTGGTTTGCAATGAAAAAAATGATGTGCAAACTAATTAGCCCGTTTTTCAACACGGACTAACTAAAAAGGGAACCATATATGGATGAAAGGTTTTTCTGGCTTGCACTTAACCTTGTTCCAGGGGTTGGACCTATCACGTTTAAAAGGCTTTTAAATAGATTTGGTTCTCCTAAAGATGTTTTTAATGCCCCTATCTCATCACTTCAAAAAGTAGAAGGGATAAATAAAAAGACGATTAAAAATATCAAGGATTTTGATCTGGATCGTCATTTAAAACAAGAAATTATATTAATGAAAAGATATGAAACTGATTTTATCACCTGTAACGATAGAACTTATCCACAAAATCTCCTAAACATATATGCTCCTCCACCAGTACTATATGTAAGAGGAAAAATTAATAAGGATGATAAAAAGAGTATTGCTGTTGTAGGCTCCAGAAGAGCAACACCTTATGGAATGATGATTACGAAAAAATTATGCTCCCAAATCGCAAGCTTAAACATAACCGTTGTAAGCGGACTTGCAAGAGGTATAGATACAGCTGCTCATCAAGGAGCTTTAGAAGCAAATGGGAGGACAATAGCAGTGTTGGGCTGCGGGGTTGATATTATATATCCCTATGAAAATAAAAAGATTTTCTTTCAGATTATAGAAAATGGTGCCATTATATCTGAATTTCCTATGTCTACAAAACCAGAATCTTTTAATTTTCCAAGAAGAAATAGAATTATAAGTGGACTTTCTTTAGGGACTGTGGTAGTAGAGGCAGGGAAAAAAAGCGGAGCATTGATAACAGCTCAATTTGCTCTTCAGCAAGGAAGAGATGTTTTTGCTGTTCCAGGAAAAGTAACATCATTGGCATCTTCTGGCACTAACTATCTTATAAAGCAGGGTGCTTATCTTGTTGAGGATGCTTATGATATTATAAATGAGATATCACCCATGGATGAGGTTAAAAAAGAGATCTTTTCAAATATAAAAAGCGAACCAACCTTTAAAAATGAGAATGAAAAAAAGATCTATGATCTACTTGGCTCTGAACCAATACATATTGATAATATTATTTCTTCTTCTCATCTTTCCCCAAGTATTGTTATGGGAATCCTTTTGAATTTAGAACTCCAAGGTTCAATTGTTCAATATCCTGGAAAGATGTTTGCAAGAAACGATTAGAGGTGTTTTTTATGGAAAAATCCCTTGTTGTTGTAGAATCCCCTGCTAAAGCAAAAACAATTAGCAAACTTTTGGGGAAAGAATATAAAGTAATAGCCTCTGTTGGCCATATTATGGATCTCCCCAAAAATAAGCTTGGTGTTGATATTGAACATGATTTTGCGCCTCAATATCAAATCATCAAGGGAAAAGCAAAGATCATAAAAGAGATAAAAAAGGCAAGTGAAAAGGTAAAAAAAATTTATCTTGCCCCTGACCCTGATAGAGAAGGGGAGGCTATCTCTTTTCATATCTCAGAAGTAATTAACAACAATAATAAGAATAAGGAGATTTTGCGAGTACTTATAAATGAAATCACTAAAAAGGCTGTTATTGAATCAATAAACAATGCTGGGCCTTTAAACTTGCCAAGATATGAAGCCCAAAAAGCGAGAAGAGTGCTTGATAGACTTGTTGGATATAAAATAAGCCCTCTTTTGTGGGAGAAAGTCAAAAAAGGACTTTCAGCAGGAAGGGTTCAATCTGTTGCTTTAAGACTAATTTGTGAGAGAGAAAAAGAGATAAGAGGCTTTAAACCAGAGGAATACTGGACAATAGAGGCTCATTTTCTCTTAGATGGTGAAACTAAACCAATTGTTGCTCAGTTAACAAAATACAAAGGTAAAAAGATAAAGATAAAAACAGAACAAGAGGCAAAAAGGATCATAGAGGAGATAAAAAAACTTAGCTTTAAGGTTGAATCAATTGAGAAAAAAGAAAGGGCAAAAAATCCACCCCCACCTTTTATAACAAGCAAACTTCAGCAAGAGGCATCATCCAGATTTCGCTTTCCTGTGAAAAAAACCATGACAATTGCTCAACAACTTTATGAAGGCATTGAAACAGGAGAAGAGGGTCTTGTTGGGCTTATAACCTATATGAGAACAGATTCTACAAGACTTTCTGAGGAAGCTATAAGAAATGCAAGGAATTTTATAATAGACCGTTTTGGCAAAGGGTTTCTTCCTGCAAAGGCAAATCGATATCAAAATAAAAAAGGTGCTCAAGACGCACATGAGGCAATACGTCCAACATCTATTAAATATACCCCTGAAAAAATCAAATCATATTTAACAGATGACCAGTTTAAGATCTATGAGATGATATGGAATCGCTTTATTGCTTCTCAAATGAAACCAGCCTCTTATCATCAAACAACAATAACAATATCTGCAGGTGATTATCTATTTAGTGCTACTGGTTCAATTCTTATCTTTCCTGGTTTTTTAGCAATCTATAAGATGGAAGAAGAGGAAAAAGAATTAAAGATTCCTAAGGATCTAAAAAAAGGGCAAAAACTAAAGCTTGAAAAAATTGTGGATGAGCAACATTTCACTCAGCCCCCTCCACGTTTTACTGAAGGCACGTTGGTAAAGGAGCTCGAGGAAAGAGGTATTGGTCGCCCTTCTACCTATGCCACAATACTATCTACATTAAAAAATAGAGAATATGTAAGGATGGAAAATCGTCGTTTTATACCAACAGATTTAGGTTTTATTGTAACGAATCTCCTTGTAGAAAACTTTCCTTCTATTTTGGATCCTAAATTTACTGCTAAAATGGAAGATAATTTAGATAAAATCGAGGATGGTAAACTTAATTTTGTTGAAACAGTAAAGAGGTTCTACTTACCTTTTGAGCAAACCTTAAAAAAAGCCAAGGAAAACATGCAAAATATAAAAGCAATGTCGATTCCTACCTCTATTATTTGTGAACAGTGTGGGAGCAATATGGTTATTCGTTGGGGAAAAAGAGGGAGATTTTTATCCTGTTCTCGATATCCCGAATGCAAAAACACTAAAAATTTCAGAGAAGATGAAGATGGAACAATTCACATCATAGAAGATGAAAAAACAGATGAAATATGCGAAAAATGTGGCAGTCCAATGGTAGTGAAAAATGGTAAATTTGGTCCTTTTCTTGCCTGCTCTAATTACCCTGCCTGCAAAAACAGCCGCCCTCTTTCTTTAGGTATAAAGTGTCCTGTTAAAGATTGTCCTGGTGAAATCATACAGAAAAAAACAAAAAAAGGCAAAACATTTTATGGATGTAGTGAATACCCAAAATGTTCATTTGCCTTATGGGATAAGCCAGTTAAAAAGGTTTGCCCAAACTGTGGTGCCCCTTTTCTAATAGAGAAAAAAAGTAAAAAGGGAACCTTCCTTGTGTGTATAAATAAGGAGTGTGGTTATAAAGAAGAGGTTGTGTAAGGGGTTATAAATTAACTTTAAAAAATCCCTAATATCCTTAAGAAAGCATAATGAATATGGCAGAGATAGGATTAAGGTTATAAAACCAATTATTTATCTGAGACCATCTAACATCCCTGCCAACAGCAACGAACAAACAACCACAGGTAGAACAACAATCATATGAACACAGGCATAGGAGTCTGTACTACAAGCAGAGAATCAACCCGCTGGAACAGGCATCTCTTACCTGTTAAGCTTATATTTGGATAAAAAAATCTCAACTGGAAATGCGATTCTATAGCCCTTTTTCTTAAAAAATGGGGAAACCCCTGTTTTAATATAGGTTGACAATCAAATTTTAAAGGATTATGTTATATTAAAACTTTGAATTGATTTAAATTTAACATAATGATTGCATAATGAAAAATTGATAAATTTAAAACAAATAAATTGTACTTTATAATACCTTAAAAACAATCGATATATTCTTTATTTTTTGATTTTAAATTAATGAGCTAAGATTAGGAGGTGTAAAAACGTGCCTATTTATGAATATCTTTGTAAGGTTTGTGGGCATAAATTTGAAGAATTTAAAAGCATAAGTAAGGCAAATGAGTGCCCAGCTTGTCCTAAATGTGGAGGAGAAACAGAAAAATTGCTCTCATCTTTTAGTTCAGCAGGAGGAAAAAGTTCTTTAGGTTCCTATGTTAGCTCTTCATGCTCATCATCAGGAGGATTTAGCTGAGCTTAAAAAATAGTGGCGGCGTGACCGCCTTATAAAAGTGTTTTATGGAATTAAAATTTAATATTCATCATCTTGAAAATGGATTAACAATACTTACCCATAGAGATCCTTTCCAACCTTTGGTCTCTTTTCAAATCCATTTTAAAGCTGGATCAAGATATGAACGACCTGGAATAACAGGTATAAGTCATATGTTTGAGCATATGATGTTCAAAGGAACAAAAAAGGTTGGCCCAGAGGAGTTTGCCCGTATCATCCAGGCAGCAGGTGGCTCTCTTAATGCATTTACCACACAAGATAATACCACTTATTATGAAAATTTACCCTCTGATAAACTTGAGTTAGCGGTAAAATTAGAGGCAGATAGATTAAAAAACTTAAGATTAACCGAAGAGACATTGGAACCTGAAAGAGAGGTTGTGAGAAACGAAAGAAAATTACGAACTGTTAACTCACCTTTCGGTCTTGTCTATGAAAAACTTTATGCCCTTGCCTATGAACGCCATCCTTATCAATGGCCAGTTATAGGCTGGGATTCAGATCTTAAAGCATTTACACTTGAGGATTGCAAAGAGTATTATCGTATATATTATGCACCTAACAATAGTGTAATAGTGATATCAGGGGATATAGAAGAAGAAAAGGCTTTATCATTGGTTAAAAAATATTTTGGTGATATCCCCGCTCAAAAACCACCCCCACCTATTGTAACTTTTGAGGAACCTCAAAGGGGAGAAAAAAGGGCTATTTTTAAAAAAGTATCAAAGATGAAGGCTTTTTTCGCTGGATTTCATGTTCCCGGAATAAAAGATGATGATATCTATCCCTTAATGGTGCTTTGTACCATCTTTTCAACTGGTAAATCTTCAAGGTTTTATAAAAAATATATAAAAAAGGGTGTAGCTCTTGAGGTATCAATGGACGTTGGCTCTCCTCCTTTCATTTCTATGGACCCTGGATTGCTCATTGTTGAAGCTGTGCTTTCTCCTGACAAAGATACAGAGAAAATTGAAAAAAATATTTGGGCAGATATAGAAGAAATAAAAAGGGATAGCATAACAAACGAAGAGCTTAAAAGGGCAAAAAAGCAGATACTCTCCTCTTTTCTCACATCTATGCAAACAAACTTTTTTAAAGCTCTCTTAGCAGGCATGTATCATATTAGAGCAGGTGATTTCTCCTATATAAATAGGATAGAGACAAAGATAAAAGAAGTTACCATTGACATGATCGTTGAGGTTACAAAAAAATATCTAACATCCGATAATCGCACAGTTGTAACACTTGTCCCTATATCCTCTGAAGAACACCATTTTCTGGGACCAATTTCATAAATTAAGGAGATAGAATTGACTATTCAATTTAAAAAAATAAATCCATTACCAGTAAAAAAGGTTCGTTTAGAAAACGGAATAACTGTTTGGGCAATTTATTATGATCGTGTTCCAACCATAAGTCTGAATATGATCTTTAAGATAGGTTCTTTTGCAGATCCAGATGGTAAAGCTGGTACAAGTGATCTCTGTTCTGAAATTTTAACCCTTGGAACAGAAAAAATGAATAGCGAAGAGATAGCTGAGATGATAGATGGTTTAGGGGCATCGCTTTCAGCTTCCTCTAGTTGGGATTTTACTCAATTCCATATTACAGGTCTCGCAGAGGATTATTCATCTTTTATTCATCTTCTAAAAGATATGGTATTTACCCCTACTTTTGATAATAATGAACTATCCCTCCTTAAAGAAAGAAGAACTCTAAAGTTGATGCAAAATAAGGATAAACCAGAAGTCATAGCAGATGAGTCTTTCTTAAAGATGCTTTATAAGAATAACCCTTATGGTAATATGCCATATGGTTCTTATGACTCTATCCCTTTAATTAGTAGAAAAGATGTTATAGATTTCCATGCTAAATATTATAATCCAGAGAATACATCTTTTATTGTTGTTGGGCATATATCACCTGATGATGTTATCGATACCATTTACAAACTTTTTGGAGACTGGAAGAAAAGTTCAGAGTTTTCTTTGCCAGAATTTAAGATAGAGGAAAAAGGTAATCATTTTTATGTGATAGATCGGTCGGATCTTACTCAGAGCCAGATAAGATTAGGCCATATAGGAATAGTAAGAAATAATCCTGATTATTTCCCGATTATTTTAGATAACTATATCTTGGGAGGCGGCGGTTTTTCTTCAAGGCTTATGGAGCGTATAAGGGCTCAAAAGGGATATACATATGGAATAACAAGCTCTTTTTCAGCAAGAAGGTTTCCTGGCCCTTTTACCATTTCAACCTTTACCGCAACTCAAACCACAACCGAAGTAATAAAAGAGATCCTCTATGTTTTAGAAGATTTTAAACATAATGGACCTAAACAAAAAGAGGTTTTTGATGCAATATCCTTTTTTACAGGAAGTTTTCCCTTAAAGTTTGAAACACCAAGTAGTATTGCAAGACAATATATAGAGATAGAGGTTTATGGATTAAGCGATGATTATATTGAAACTTATCAAGAAAATTTTAGTCAGATCAAAAAGGAAGATTTAAATAGAGTAAGCAATCAATATCTCTTCCCTCAGAAAATGATAGGTGTTATTGTTGGAAACAAGGATGAGTTTTTAGCTGAACTTAAAAGCTTAGGGGATGTGGAAGAGATGGGAGTATAAATGGACGATAAATTTAACAAAAAAAAGGTGCAATTCTCTGCCTGGTATTTTTTGATAGCTATTTTGATTCTTATAGGAATAAATTATCTTTTCCAACAGCAGGCTGCATCGATTCCATATAGTAAATTCAAGGAATATCTTAGACAAGATAAGATTTTAAAGGCTACAATTGGAAAAGAATCTATCCGTGGTGTACTAAGAAGTGAAACAGATAAAGGAACAAAATATTTTATAACCAGAACAGTAGAAGACCCTGAACTTATTAAGGAGTTGGAAGCTCATAACGTTGAATATGATGGCATGGTTGGAGAGGGGATCATAAAAGCAATTCTTTCCTGGATTGTTCCTTTAGGTTTGATCATCCTTCTCTGGTTTTTTTTCAACAAAAAGATAGCAAATGCTGGAGCAAATTTTTTATCTTTTGGAAAATCAAAGATAAAGGTTCATGCGAGTAACGAGCCAAAGGTTACATTTGATGATGTTGCTGGAGTAGATGAAGCAAAGGAAGAGTTAAAGGAGATAGTAGAATATCTAAAAGAGCCTGAAAAATTCCAGCGACTAGGAGGAAAGATCCCAAAAGGTGTGCTTTTG
>JAFDIG010000088.1 GCA_019308145.1 Deltaproteobacteria bacterium
ACTGATGATGGAACCATTTATATCGATAATGCATCAGCAGGTGTCAATCCAAACAATGGTGATTGTGAAGTTTATATTAAAATTTGGGACAAACATATAGATATTCCACCTGCTTCAGGAAGATGGACCCTTTATGTTGAAGGTGAAAATATCTTAGAAGGTGGTGCTTATGATATATGGATTGATCTTAGTGTAAGAGGGGCTTCAATAGATAATACGGTTTTTGAATCAGGCTGGACAAACTCAAAATTAGTTTGCTCCCCTGCAACAGGGTATAATGTCTTAGCAGTTGGCTCTTTTGTAACCAAAAATGAATGGAGAGATACTTTAGGTAATATTACAAATCTTTATAGCTATACACAGGATCTTGGTGATATTTCATGGTTTTCAAGCCCTGGTCCGAGTAGAGATGGGCGCTTAAAGCCAGATATTTGTGCTCCTGGCAGTAATATTGCCTCAGCTGCTTCATATGATGCTATTCCTACCATTGGAGTAGGTTATCTTGTTGAAGATGGACAGCATGTTATAATGCATGGTACTTCAATGGCTGCACCTCATGTTGCTGGTGTTGCTGCATTGATTCTTGAGTTACAGCCAAAAGCAACCTTTGATACTGTTAGGGATTTAATTACCAGTACTGCTTATTCAGATGCCTATACTGGAGCTGTACCAAATAATACCTGGGGATATGGTAAGTTAGATGCAGGGGCTGCTGTTTCATATAGGGTTAAAACTCCTCCAAATAATCTGCATGTAGTTGAAACAACTCAGTCAACGATCCTTCTTTCCTGGGTTGATAATTCTATTAATGAGGCAGGTTTTGAGATCCAAAGAAAGGAAGGTGAAACAGGTGCTTATACAGTAGCTGGTACGGTTGGGCCAAACTTTGAGATGTTCAGGGATACAGATTTGAAATCTGAAACCACATATTATTACAGGGTTAGAGCTTATTTCAACGAAGGAGGAGTAACCACTTATTCAGGTTTTACCGCAGAGGTACATGGCACAACCACAGCTGGCGGGACAGGTCATGGTGGCGGAGGATGTTTTATTGCAACTGCTGCTTATGGTTCTCCTTTTCATCATGATGTTATGATATTGAAAAACTTTAGGGATAATATCTTAGAAAAAGATTCTTTTGGGAAAAAACTTGTATCTCTTTATTATAAGATAAGCCCACCTATTGCCGACTTTATTGCAAAACGTCCATGGCTTAAAACAGGAGTTAGGATTACACTCGCACCATTTGTTTTAGGAAGCTATATTGCACTTAGAATAAATAAAACCTCCTTACCCCTCATGATGATTGGTTTCATGCTTCTTTTATTTGCGATTTCCATGATAATTATTAAAAGAAGGTAATAAAAGAGGGGCTAAATGCCCCTCTTTTATTAACCACAGCACAAAATATCTTTAACTTTAATTAATTCACGCTTTATTTTTCAGTGTGAACTTATCACTTTAATCCTAAAAAGTAGAAAAAAGTATAAATATTTTGCATTTTAAAGCTTTTACTTTGAGTAAAATATTATGCTTCAACAAAAATCAACGGATGAAAAGCTTGGATTTAAAGAACTGCTTGCCATGGGTGTAGATGGTATGGTTGGAGGAGGTATCTTTTCTGTTCTTGGGTTATCTATAGGCCTTTTAGGGCATGCCGCTCCTGTTGCTTTTGCACTTGAGGGTATTATTGCATTATTGATAGGTTTTTCTTATGCAAAATTGGGGATTACTTTCCATTCAGATGGAGGAAGTTTTACCTATTTGGAGCATGCATTTAAAAATAAAAATATAGGAGGAATTGGTGGTTGGCTTCTTTTGGTTGGATATATTGGGACACTTTCACTATATGCATTTACTTTTGGTGCATACGGCACAGCGATGTTTGGGAAAAGTAGTCAAACTGTTTTAATACACCATTTGCTTGAATCCCTTGTTTTGCTCTTTTTCCTTGGGGTTAATCTTTATGGGGTTAAAGCTGCCGGGGAAAGTGAAGATATCATAATTTTGATAAAGGTCTTAATTCTTTCTTTTTTTGCTTTTGTTGGTTTTTTTAGTATTCATTCGGATCGCCTTATTCCGTTTTTTAACAAAGGTGAAATTGGCCTGTTAATGGGAGCTGCTCTAATCTTTGTAGCATATGAAGGTTTTGAGTTGATTCCTAACTCGATAAATGAGATGAAAAATCCGCATAAGGATCTATCTAAAGCTATCTGGGTGTCTATAATAGTAACAGCAGTTATATATATAGTTGTTACGTTTGTTGCGGTTGGCAATCTCACACTTGTAGAGATCAAAAAATATAAAGAGTATGCATTAGCTTATGCTGCTAAGCCATTTCTGGGACAAGCAGGATTTATACTTATCGGATTAGGGGCTCTTTTATCCACTTCTTCTGCTATCAATGCAACATTTTTTGGAACAGCGCGTCTTGGTATGGTTATGGCACAAGAAGATGAACTTCCAAAGGCTTTTTCTCACAAGGAAAGAACAAAGGATATACCATGGATAAGCCTATTGATTATATGTGGAGTAAGCCTCATTTTTGTTAATACTACCAATTTGACAATAATCTCTTCATTTGCCAGCTCTACTTTCCTTTTGATCTTCGCTGCTATTAACCTCTCAGCAATCAAATTAAGAGAACGCATTAGAATTGGCTTAATAGGGCCTATTGCTGGGTTAATTGGCACTATATCTTCGTTGATTGTTTTATATATTTATCTTTTAAGAACAAATTTTAAAGCTCTTCTCTGGAATGGATTATTTTATTTCGGGATTATTGTAGCAGAGTTAGTTTTTAGTAAGAGAAAGGTATTGTTTAAGTAAAAGAAAATATTTTGTAGTTACCATGGAAGATAAAAAAGAAGTTGCAAATTTGATTTATGAAGAATTGAAAAAAGGAAATATCAAATCAAACTTCTCTTTTATTCTTAAAGAATTGAAAGAAAAGAAAATACCTTTTGTCGGAAGTGTTGGGAAAGAGCTCGGGAAAATAATTTTAAAAGATAATTTTCAATATGAAAGATTATTTTATGATTTATGGGAATTTGCAGTGACAGAGGAGAAAGATAGGTTCGGAATCTCAAAAAATTTTATAATCTTTTGCCTTTTAATTAATGCTTTAGGAGAAATTTCAAAAAAGGATTACAAAAAGACAAAAGGATTTGTAATAAAAATTCTTCCGACTTTAAATGATTGGGCAACTGTTGATACTTTAGCAACAAGAGTTGTTGCAAATTTGGCAACTCAAAACCAAAAAGATATATTTTCTTTGATGTATGAGTGGATAAGATCTGAGAATAAATGGGTTAAAAGATTAGCAGTGGCAACCATTCCATCTTATATAAAAACAAAGAAGAAAGAATCAAAAATCTGTCTTGATTTTTTAGATATTATTATGAAGGAAGAAGATAAACATGTTAAAAAAGCTATTGGTTGGGCTTTAAGGGAAATAACAAAAAAGGATTCTGGATCTGTTTTTGATTTTCTTTTAAAATGGTCAAAGATTAATGATAAAAATACAAGATGGATTGTTAAAGATGGGATGAAAAAGTTACCTAAGAATGAACAAGAGAAATTAAATTCTTTATTTGATGTATAAATGGTTAACGAGATCCAAGTAAAATCAATCTTAAATAAACACAAGAAAAGAGATGATTGGTTTTTAGATGATTATTCTGTAAATCCTTACTTTGGTTGCTCTTTTAATTGTATTTATTGCTACATTAGAGGGAGTAAATATGGTGAAAATATGGCAAAAACTTTATCAGCAAAGGTAAACGCTCCTCAACTTTTAGAAAAACAGCTAAAAAGAAGAGCAAAAAAAGGGGAATATGGGATTATTGCTTTATCTTCCTCAACAGAACCCTATATGCAGATTGAAGAAAAAATGGAATTAACAAGAAAATTACTTGAGATAATCTTAAAATATAGATTTCCTGTTGAGGTAGCGACAAAATCAACATTAGTGTTAAGAGATTTGGATTTATTAAAAGAGATTGATAAAAATGCATTACTTCCTGATGATTTAAAATTAAAATTAAAACGAGGGGTAATTATTTCATTTTCTATTTCAACATTGGATGAAAAGTTAGCAAAGATTCTTGAACCAGGTGCGCCTATGCCAAAACAAAGACTTGAAACAATGAAAAGATTAAAAGAGAATGGATTTTTAGTTGGGATAAACTTTATACCTGTGTTACCATTTCTATCAGATTCAGAGGATAAGCTCGATGAAATGATAAAAGCGGCAAGGGATTATGGAGCAGACTTTGTTTTTGTTGGTGGATTAACTTTATTTGGTAAAGGAGAAGCAGATTGCAGAACACTTTTCTATAGATTTTTAGAAAAACATTATCCTAAATTTGTACCTAAATACAAGTCTCTATTTAGAATCTTTTTTGCACCACCAAAGAAATATCAAAAAGAGCTTGAAGAAAGATCAAAAAGATTGTGTGAGAAGTATGGGATCAAAAACGGAATTATTTAAAACTCTTTTTTGGGTAAAAAAACTTTCATGTTTTGGTTTTTTCTTACTTCGTTTTTAAGCCAGAGGTTATCCTTATACATGCTAAAATTTTCATTATTTAAGTGATCTAAAAAATTATTTATAAATTTTATTAAATATGGTAATTTACAAAGGAGTGAAAGTAAATCTCATCTATAAGGAGAAATGAACAACATAGCTGATTATACCTCTAAATCAATAGTTTATATGATAATTTCAAAAATAGACAAGATGGGTGAAAATTATTTTAGTTTAATAAGGTGAAAGGTGAAAAGTAATACGGTAAATCAAAAGGTAAATTTCAAAACTGAGAAAGAACTCCAAGAAGCGATCTTAAAAGAAAAGGCAAAAGGAACTTCTGATTTAGAAATTGGTCAGAAATATGGGGTTACATTTAGATATATTGAAAAACTTATTACTAGAACACAAGGTCTTAATATTAGTGCTTTAAGGATTTCCAAAAAGATAAAAAAACTTTATCCAAAAGATTTTAAAGAAGAACAAACCACAGTCTGGAGTTTTAAACAAAGGGGTAAATGGGCAACCCATAGTGGAGAATATAGAGGAAATTGGTCTCCTTATATCCCAAGAAATGTGATTTTGAAATATTCAAAGCCTAATGAATTGGTTTTAGATTATTTCTGTGGTGCTGGAACAACTGCTGTAGAATGTAAACTATTAGGAAGAAGATGCATTGCCTTTGATATTAATGATAAAGCTATTGAATTAGCAAGGAAGAATTTAGATTTTACTTTTGAATCGCCACAGTTGGCATTTATTGAAGAAGATACTTATCCTCAAATTTATGAACCCAAGTTGTTAGTTGGTGATGCAAGGGATTTATCATTTTTACAAGACGACTCAATAGATTTAATCTGTGCTCATCCTCCTTATGCAAATATAATTTATTATACCGATTCAAAGGAAGGTGATTTATCATTTTTAGATATTAATGAATTTTTAAAAGAAATGGCAAAGGTTGCAAAAGAGAGTTTTAGAGTTCTAAAACCTAATAGGCAATGTGCTATTTTGATAGGGGATACACGTAGGGAAAAACATGTAATTCCTTTAGGGTTTAAACTAATAAATGTTTATTTAGATGCTGGTTTTAAATTAAGGGAGCTTGTAATTAAACGACAGCATAACTGTAAAACCACGGGGTTTTGGTATACAAACAGTATAAAATATAATTTTCTTCTTTTAGCTCATGAGTATCTCCCGATTTTTGAGAAACCTAAAACAGGTATTCCTTCAAATGTAAGAGAGATAAGAGTTGATTATAGTTGGATTACCCCTATTATAGAAGAACCACTTCTAAAGAGGAAATTAGATGAACTTGAAACTACAACAGTATGGATTTTGCCTGAAAAGGATTTTGAAAAACATTTAAACAAAAATGTAATTGATAGATATTCAAATGGAAAAAGTTATATTACTGTAGCTTTTGTTTCTAATTCCAAAAATGAATTGAAATTGATTGAGAGAAATGTACAAAAGAACAAAGAGTTACTTTTTATTAAATCCCCTTTTTTGAGCGATAGTCCTTCTCATTCAAATATAGAGCATTACTTAAAAGGGGTAAGAGAAATTGTGAATTATGAGTTGCCTAATATAGGCAAAAGCGGATTTGTTGCAATCCAAACCCAAGATGTAAGAATTAATGGGTATATAGAACCTATTGCAAAAAGATTAGTAGATATGTTAACGATTAATGATTTATGGTTGAAAGAAATAATAATTATTACCCAGAAAGGAGCAAATTCAAAGACCCTCAATTCAAAAGATTATTTAAAAATAGTGCATCAATATCTACTTGTTTATGATGTGAAAAAATGAAAAAGTTTTTTAGTTTATTAAAATCGATCTATTACTATGAGGTTGAGGTGATATGTTGAATAAAGCAAGGTACCATATCTATTAACTCAGTATATACGTTATAAGTTTTTTTCTTGACTTTATGAATATCGTTTCTTTTGTTTGGAATAAATAAGAATTATGATAAATATGAAGTTTCCGTTTAAATATTTTGGGGGATTATCATTTTTTACATTTAAAACAAGCTTTATAAATGGAATAGCTTTTACTTCCAAATTCATTAAAGATAATAGAACACTTTAAGTTTTTTCTTATCTTGCTTTTTTTATAAAATACTTATAATATTTTAAATAAATTACAAGAATATTTTTCAGCAAAGTGAATCATGTATAAAAAAATCTTTAACGATCTGATCAAAATAATATCAAAACATGTTACTCATTTTTATGGAGAAAGGCTTTTCTCCTTAGTTATTTTTGGCTCAGTGGCAAGGGGTACCATGAAAATTGATTCTGATGTTGATTTTTTAATTATTGCAGAACCATTGCCAAAAGGGAGAATAAAAAGGATAGAAGAATTTTCCAAGATTGAAGACAAAATAGAAAAAGAATTTAGATCCCTTGGACATGATAAAAAATCGTTTTTTTTATCCCCTATAATAAAGAGTCCTAAAGAGGTTTTAAAGGGAAGTCCTCTTTTCCTTGATATGATAGAAGAAAAGATCATTCTTTATGATAAAGATGATTTCTTTAAAAAGTATTTAAAAAAGTTAAAGAAAAGATTAGAGATTCTTGGTGCAAAAAAGATAAAAAGAGGTAATGCCTGGTTTTGGGTTCTAAAGCCAGATTATAAAATAGGGGAGATATTCGAGATTTGACAAATATATCTTTAGCTAAAAATTATTTGATAAAAGCAGATAAAAGGTTGAAGGTGCTTGATCTCCTTTTAGAGGAGGAGGCTTATTCAGATGTAATTAGAGAGGCACAAGAGTGTGTTGAATTAGCCCTTAAAGGGATGCTTCGTTTTGTAGGGATAGACCCTCTGAAATGGTATGATGTTGGAGGTATTCTTGTTGAGTACAAGGAGAAATTCCCTTTAAATATAAGAAGAAGATTAAATAAAGCAGCAAAAATTTCTAAATGGTTGAGAAAGGAAAGAGAACTTTCATTTTATGGTGATATAGATTTTATACCAACAGAGGAATATACAAAAAAGGATGCTCTTCGTGCTATTTATGGAGCTAACTTTTGTGTTGAGATCGCAAAAGAAACCATAATAGAATAAAGAAAATGGAACAGGGATTAGGCTGGCATAAAATTTTAATTTATCATGATAAAAGAGGGGATTGAGGAAGCCCGTTTTATAGGCGCAGTAAATTTGTAAAAAATTCATCTTATCTTCAAGGCGGTTAACCCAATGATAGCAAGTATACCAGCAACTATCCAGAATCTTATAACAATTTTTGTCTCCCCAATACCTCTATGTTGAAATGTATGATGCAAAGGAGCCCTAAAAAAGATCCTTCTTCCAATTCTTTGAATCCCAATCCAATCCTGAATTACTACTGACAGGATTTCTGCTAAAAAAATCCCCCCAACCAAGAAAAATAAAACCTCTTGTTTAAGAGAGACAACTATTGTCCCTAAGATACCACCTAAAAACATTGAACCAGTGTCACCCATAAATATTTCCGCAGGATATGCATTATACCATAAAAATCCTACACAAGCTCCTACCAAAGCAGAAGAAAAAACCGTAATTTCACCTGCACCTTTTAAAAATTCAAACAATAGATAATGTGAAAGTTTAAAATTTCCAAAAATATAAGCGAATATCCCATAAACTATTAGAGCAAAAAAGGATGGAACAATGGCTAA
>JAFDIG010000427.1 GCA_019308145.1 Deltaproteobacteria bacterium
TGATAGAAGAGGAAGCAGAAACTTATAAGATATTTTGGCCTTTTTTCCGTTTTACAAAAGGAAAGTTAAAAAAGGGTGTATCAATCTGGCCTTTATGGGGGGAAAAAATAAAAAGAGGTAAGTATGAAAAGGAGTATATTTTTTGGCCTTTTTTTACCCATCAAAGACTTGGTTTAGATACAGATAATCCAAGGGATGAAACTTATTTTCTTTTTCTTTATGGCAAGGTTGATAGTCCCTTTTATTCAACTTATAGTATATTTTGGCCTTTTTTTTCTTATACTGAAAGCGTAAAATATAATTTTCATAAATGGGATATACCATGGCCATTAATCTCTTTTGCTTATGGAAAATCTATAAAGAAAGTTTGGTTTTTTCCTCTTTTTGGTTTTAAAAGAAGACCTGATTTTTACAGATACTTCTTTTTATGGCCTTTATATAATTATGAAAAGGAAACAGGAAAGAACGGAGAGGTAATAACAAAACGTATCCTTTTTTTAAGCAAAATAAAAGATATAAAAACCAATAAAAAAGATATACATATATCAGCTATCTGGCCTTTTTTTTATTATTATAGGGATCAAAGGATTACTAAATTGAAATCTTTTTATTTTTTGCCTATATCCAATAAAGGGGTTGACAGAAATCTTTCTCCTTTGTATGAAATATTTCAATATAAAGAAGAAGATGGCATTGAAACAACCGAATTGTTTTGGGGGCTCCTTTGGGGAAGGAAGAAATCTAATTCATCAGAAGCAAGCATTGCTTCAATTATTGATCTTGGTGAATATGATGATGGATTTTATATCTCTTTGTTAAAAGGGCTTTTTACAGTGTATAGAAGAGGGAATGTTAAAAAGGTTAGGCTTATTTATTTTTTAAATTTTAAAAGCGATCAAAAAAGGTGGAGGGAATGTTAAAAAGGTTAGGCTTATTTATTTTTTAAATTTTAAAAGCGATCAAAAAAGGTGAAAAGGAAGATACGATGAGTGATTCAAAAAAAATCGGTATAATAGGAACAGGTTCGTATTTACCAGATAAGATTCTTACAAATGATGATTTAGAAAAGATGGTGGATACATCAGATGAATGGATTATGACTCGAACAGGGATCAAAGAGCGTAGAGTGGCAAGACCAGATGAGACAACGTCGGATATGGCAAAAGAAGCATCAGAAAAAGCGTTAGAGATAGCAAAGATAAAGTCTAAAGAGATTGAATTAATAGTTTTTGCCACTATTACACCAGATACTCATTGTCCAGCAGCTGCTAATTGGTTGCAAAAAAAACTAAAAGCATCTAAAGCGGTTACCTTTGATGTAACAGCAGCTTGTACTGGTTTTATATTTGCTTTAAGTATAGCTGAAGCATTTGTGAGATTAGGGGTTTACAAAAATGCTTTAGTTGTTGCTTCAGAGGTAATGACAAGAACTGTTGATTACAGTGATAGAACAAGCTGTATTCTATGGGGAGATGGAGCAGGTGCAGTTGTTATCAAAGAAGTAGATGATGGTACGGGTATTTTTTCCACTCATCTACATACAGATGGAGCAAATGGGGATAAATTATTGATGCCAGGCGGCGGTTCAGCTACAACCCCAATTTCAAATGAAAGTGTAAAGAAAAAACTCCATAATTTAAGAATGATAGAAGCAAGCAGCTCTTTTAAGGTAGCTGTTAACCGTTTTTCTGAGGCTTGTGAGGAGGCTATAGAGGCAAATAATATAACAATGGATGATATCTCTTTGATCGTCCCTCATCAGGCGAATTTAAGAATTTTACAGGCTATGGCAAAAAAGTTAAATGTGCCTACTGAAAAAGTTTATCTAACAATAGAAAAATATGGAAATATGTCATCAGCTACTGTCCCTGTTGCTTTAGATGAGGCAGTTAGAGAAGGAAAAATAAAAAAAGGAGATTTTGTACTTTTAACAGCTTTTGGAGGAGGACTTACATGGGGAAGTGCGCTTATAAAATGGAGTTATTAAAGTTTTGGATAAACGATTATAATTAAGAAAAAAGCTTTATACGTTATCTATAGTTTCCCTTACTTGTAAAAGGAACTGGCTTGCCTTATAAGGTTTTCTTAACAATCCTTTAGCTCCTTGCTTTAACATCCTTGAAGCCTGTTCTTCACTTGCATATCCTGTTGATATTATCACTTTAACGGAAGGATCGAGTTCCTGAAGCTTTATAAAAACCTCCTCTCCATTCATTCCTGGCATAACAAGATCCAAAATGATAAGTGACACGTCTTCTTTGAATTTATTAAAAAGCTTTACGCCCTCTTCCCCATTAGAGGCTGAAGCAGCTCTATATCCATTATTAACAAGCAGATCCT
>JAFDIG010000089.1 GCA_019308145.1 Deltaproteobacteria bacterium
AAGATACAAGTTCTAACCTAAACTAAAATTATCGGGATGTAGCTCAGCCTGGGTAGAGCGCTGCGTTCGGGACGCAGAGGTCGCTGGTTCAAATCCAGTCATCCCGACCATTATGATTACTATCTTAAAATCATCCTAAGAGGTTTTTAGGAATGGTTAATTGAATAAAGAAAGATAGGATTATCACTAAAAAAGTTGCAACCAAAAAAATTCTTAAAACAAACCTCAATGGCTTAAAGGGCAGTATCGCGGAAGTTTCAAAAGGGCTGCAACTCCAGAAATAGTCACACCAAAATATAATATCTTACCTTTTGGAATTCTTCTTGCTATATCATCAATACTGTTATTAACAACAGCTGAACCAGTAACCAATGCCAAATCATAATCATCCTTTAAAACCTCATCTAAATCCTTTTCACCATCCATGATTATAGTAGAAAATCTTTTTTTACCAATATTATCCCTATCTAAATCAAGGATTTTTAGCTCATATTTTTTAGAGATTGCCTCAGCCATTGCTGGCTGTAATCCAATCATAATGATTTTTTTAACATTAGGATATCTTTCGGTAAGATATAAAATAAGTTCTTTTGAGCAAAGCCCTGGCTCTTTATCCTTACAATGAATTGTTTTATTTTCTAAACTTAATGCCCTGCATATAGCGTTTATAGTTCCAACCTGAGCCGCCCTATGAAAATTGTTTTCAGGAACCAATGAAAGAACACTTTTTATAGTTCCTGATAATCTACCTATATGGTCTGAAAAGGCGTGCCCAATTGCTCCCAATGTTTCTGCCTGAATCATCCTCTCTTTTCCTTTTAAGAGAGGAAAATCATCCCTATCAGGATTTCCTATTGCCTCTTTTGGGGTTAACACCTTTGTTGTTACCTTAACTTGTTTGTCAAGGAGCTTCTCTTTTTCTAAGATTTTTAGAATCTCTCCCTTTGCCATCTCAAGAAAACTTTTCATGTTTATGATATTTATGGCAGTAAAAAATAAGTGTCAAGAATTTTTTGTTTAAAGTTCCTGACTTTGTTTATCTTTTATTCTCAGGATGAGAGGGTCAATATAAATTATTATACATCTATAACTTACAGAAACTGGTCATCAAAATCTTATAAAACAAACTTTTCAAATAACCCTAAAAATTTCCCCTTGTTTTCTATAACAAAAAAATGATATATTAAATAGAAAAATTAATAATTATTTTCCTTTTTTTTTTAAATAATTTAAAAAAATATATATAAATTAGCATCTTATAATTTTTATATAAATCAAATTTTTCCTTATATTTTTAGGCTTAAGCGTAAAACAAGATGGACATTTTGATTGGTTATAATGAAAATGAGCCAACTAACATTGTTTAGAAAAGAAAAACAATTAATTAACTTAAAAGAAGCTAGCGAATGGGCTTCTCAATATCTAAAGCGAAAAGTGAGTATTTCAAATATATCCTATCTAATTCAATATGGGCGAATTAAAAAATATGGAAGTAACGGAAACCTATTGATAAACATTGAAGAATTAAAAAATTATTATGATTCTTCCCTCAAAGAAAAACAATGGAAAAAAGTATTAGGTGAGGACCTTAATTGGCATTTGTCATTTGTAGAATATAAAGAATCGGAAAGAACAAAACACGTTCATAGATTGCATCCATACAAAGGAAAATTTATTCCTCAATTGGTAGAATATTTTCTTGATTCTCATATTGATGAATTTAAAAAAGAAGTCTATTTCCAAAGGGGTGATATAGTTTTAGATCCTTTTTGCGGAAGTGGAACAACGTTAGTTCAAGCAAATGAATTGGGTATGCATGCTATTGGAATAGATATCTCATCATTCAATGTGATGATTACAAATGTAAAAATTGCGAAACATAATTTAGACTTACTTTCAAAAGCAATTCGCCTACTAACCTCAAAATTAGAAGATTTTCAAAAAAAAAGGAAAAACGTTCTTTTCGACGAACATCTATTATCAGAACTTTCAAAATTTAACCTAAAATATTTTCCTTCTCCAGAATATAAAATAAAAGTAAGAAAAGGGGAAATCAACGAAAAAGAGTATGCTTTAGAAAAGGAGAAAAAATTTTTAGAGGTTTATTATTTTCTGGTGGAAAAATATAAAATCAAAATTAAACAGGATAAAAATGAAACATTTTTAGACAAGTGGTTTTTAGCACCTGTTAGAGAAGAAATTGAATTTTTATTTAATGAGTTAAAATCAATAGAAAATAAAGAGATAAAGAGAGTATTAGCAATAATTTTAAGTAGAACTATTCGTTCTTGTAGAGCGACAACACACGCTGACTTAGCAACGTTGAAAAAACCTGTTACAACAACATATTATTGTAAAAAACATGGTAAGATTTGTAAACCTATTTTTTCCATTATGGGTTGGTGGAAAAGATATAGTATAGATACTTTAAATCGTATTAAAGAATTTGATAAATTAAGAACAGAAACTTTTCAAATCTGTTTAACAGGGGATAGTAGAACCATAAATATATATGAAGAGATCAAAAAGAGGAATCATGAATTTGCAAAAATGCTACTAAAATACAAGATAAAGGGTATTTTTTCAAGTCCACCTTATGTTGGACTAATTAATTATCATGAACAACATGCTTATGCATATGAAATTTTTGGATTTGAACGAAAAGATGAATTAGAAATTGGTCCTCTATTTAAAGGAAGGGGAAAAGAGGCGAGGGATTCTTATGTTTGCGGTATAGCAGAGGTTTTAAAAAATTGTAAAAAATATCTGCAAAATGATTACAACATATTTTTAGTAGCCAATGACAGATACAACCTTTATCCTAAGATTGCAGAATTAGCTGGGATGAAAATAGTTAATCAATTTAAACGACCTGTTCTTAATAGAGTAGAAAAAGACAGATCAGCCTATGCAGAAACAATATTTCATTTAAAGCAAAAATAAAATGACCCTTACGGAAAAACAAATAAGGAAAGTTGAAAATGTTATCAAGGAAAGTTTAAGAAAAAAATTTCACTCATATAAGCCAGAAACAAAGAATATGCCTTTCCACTATCGTTTGCTTGGCCATGATAGAATGGCATTATTTTTTTTATCCATTCTTTAAATACTACATTTGGGACTTCCATTTTTGAACCTGTAGCTGAAACTTTGGCAAGTTTAAATTTTGCTATTGCAAAAAAACAATATGTGGTAGGTAATACAATTAGTGAACAAGCACAAAATGAGATCCAACATATCATTAATGAACTCACTATTGGGAATACTCCTAATAAATTTGAGGAAATTGAAAGGATAAGAAGGGTTTCCGATAAAGGTAAAATAAACAAATTAAAAACTGTTAAGGTAGATATATTTTTAAAAAGCCATGATGGAAAAGTCTATTTGTTTGATTTAAAAACAGCCAAACCTAATATTTAACTTCAAAGATTTTAAGAGAACATTATTAGAGTGGATAGCAATTTTTTTATCAAAAAATCCAGAAGCTAATGTTAATTCTTATATCGCCATTCCTTATAATCCTTATGAACCAAAACCTTATGAAAGATGGACTCTTAAAGGCATGTTGGATTTAGATAATGAATTAAAAGTTGCTTCTGAATTTTGGGATTTTCTTGGAGGTAAAGGAGCATATGTAGAATTATTGGATTGCTTTGAGAGGGTAGGTATAGAGTTGAGAACTGAAATAGATGAATATTTTTCAAAATTCTAAATAGAGCAAATAAATTGCCCCATCTATCCCCTATTCCACTATCACTTTATTGCACCAGCAAAGCTTTACCCAGAAACAACATACGGATAAGAAGAGTAAAAAATGGATTTGTTAGGGAAAGTTTTATTCTAAAGACAAAACTTAAATCTAAAGGCATAAAAACCTTTTTATTTTATACTAAATGCCAAAATTATAAAAACAAAATAGAAAATCCACTTTTAAAATTTAAATTAAAAAAAATCTCTTTTAATTTTTATCCAAAAAAACACAATTTTTTCCTTGACAAATTTTTATTGATATTGTATCGGATAAACGTAATCATTTTCCCGTTATTAAAAGAGCTCAAATCCTATTAACTTATTTTTCATGTGAGGACGGAAGATGCTTAGACCATATTTTGCGATAATGTTTTTAATGCTTATTTCTATTCTTTTCGCAGTGGTTACAGTAGCTCTTTCACACCTTCTTGGTCCTAAGAAAACTACCAAAGTTAAATCTGATCCTTATGAATGTGGTGTAACCACTATTGGTCCTACCTGGGAAAGAATTCCCATCAAATTTTATATCATTGCCATGCTTTTCCTCGTTTTCGATGTAGAAGCAGTTTTTATATATCCATGGGCAGTGATATTCAAAAGGCTTTCCTTATTTGGTTTTATTGAAATGATGATATTCATTATTGTTTTATTTCTGGGCCTTATTTATGTCTGGAAAAAAGGAGCGCTTAAATGGGAGTAGAAATCCTTCTTGCTAAAACCCCTCTATTAGCTAAACCAGTTGAAAAAATCATAGATTGGGCGAGAAAATCATCCATCTGGCCTGTAACATTTGGATTAGCATGTTGCGCATTAGAAATGATGGTTGCATCATCTGCTTCTTATGATATTGCCAGATTTGGCGCTGAGGTATTTAGGCCATCACCACGACAAGCTGATTTGATGATTGTTGCAGGCACTGTTACAAAAAAGATGGCTCCCATGGTGAAAAGGATTTATGAACAGATGCCAGAGCCAAAATGGGTTATCGCTTATGGTGCATGTGCATGCTCAGGCGGCATATTTGAGAGTTATTCAGTGGTTCAAGGGGTTGACCAGATCATACCAGTAGATGTTTATGTGCCAGGTTGTCCTCCAAGACCTGAAGCATTACTTGCTGCCTTAATGAAGGTACAGGATAAGATCATGCAAGAAAAACTAACTGACAGAGAAGATGATCTCTTTGGTAAGTTTATATCAAAGGCATAAAAGAGGAAAAAATCATGGAAATCTCTGAAGCAGTGGCAAAGATAAAGGAAAAATATCCAAAGGAGATCTTAGAGGAGATAAAATTCAGAGATGAGGTAACCCTACTTGTAAAGTTAGATAAAATTAAGGAGATTGCTCGCTTTATTTGTGAAGATAAAGATCTTGCATTTGATTATCTAACAGATCAAACCGCCGTGGATCTATTTCCAAAAAAACCAAGATTTCAAGTGGTCTATCAGACCTATTCTATGAAAAATAATCTACGGCTACGATTAAAAGTAGAGCTTAGAGAAGATGAAAAAATAAGCTCAGTTGAATCAATATGGAAATCTGCTAACTGGTTTGAAAGAGAAATTTTTGATATGTTTGGTATAAAATTTGATGAACATCCTGACATGAGAAGAATACTCACATGGGATGGCTTTGAAGATTTTCCTTTACGAAAGGATTATCCAACAAAAGGAAAAGATTTTGATAAGCCGTTTAAGGTAGTTCTTTAAAAAAATCTTTTATCATTAGCAAGATTTAGGGAAAAAAGATGGCAGAAGTTCGTTATTTGACAGTAAATATGGGTCCTCAACATCCTGCTACTCATGGGGTACTTAGGCTGATCCTCAAACTGGATGGTGAAACCATAGTAGGTGTTGATCCTGTTATTGGACATTTGCATAGAGGCGTTGAAAAACTTGGGGAAGTAAAAACCTATCATCAAAACATTGTTTTTACTGATAGGCTTGATTACACTGCCTCTATGGTAAATAATTTGGGATATGTTGGAGCAGTAGAAAAACTTTTAGGAATTGAAGTTCCTAAACGTGCTCAATATATAAGAGTAATCGTTGCTGAACTGCAAAGATTAGCTGCTCATCTTTTATGGCTAGCAACTCATGCGTTAGATATTGGAGCGATGACCGTCCTTTTCTATGCATTTAGAGAAAGGGAAGAGGTATTAAATATTCTCGAGCAGTTAGCAGGTGCAAGGCTTACCTTTAGTTATATGAGGATAGGTGGAGTTGCAAAGGATTTGCCTGATAACTTTATTCAACTCACAAAAGATTTCTTAAAAAAATTCCCGGCAAGAATAGATGAATATGAAACCCTGCTTACAGAGAATATAATCTGGTTAAACAGAACCAAAAATGTTGGCATTCTTACTAAAGAGGATGCAATAAACTACGGCGTTTCAGGCCCTGTCTTAAGAGGTTCTGGTATAAAGTGGGATACAAGAAAGGCTAAGCCTTATTCAAGCTATGAAGAGTTTGATTTTGAGATACCTACTGGCACAGTAGGTGATGTATACGACCGATACTTAGTAAGGCTTCAGGAAATGAGACAATCCTGTCGCATTATAGAGCAGGGAATAAACAACCTGCCTGAAGGAAAAATAATCGCAGATGAAGCAAGAATCACCTATCCTGAAAAGGATAGAGTCAAAACAGATATAGAGGCATTAATTAGGCAATTTAAACTTGCATCAGAGGGTTTTATTCCTCCTCCAGGAGAAGTTTTTCATAGTGTAGAAGCTCCAAAAGGGGAGCTTGGTTTCTACATTGTAAGTGATGGTTCAAATAAACCATATAGATTAAGGATTAGGACACCCAGCTTTGTAAATTTAGGCGCTATATCTAAAATGGTTATCGGTCATTTAGTTGCAGATGTGATCGCTATTATTGGTAGTATTGATATAGTGCTGGGCGAGATAGATCGATAAGTAGAGGTATAGATATGGAAAATATCTTGTTTTCCTACTGGGCTAAAGAGGTAACTGATAATAGGGGAAAAGATAAAAGCGAGTATAAATTGCCCAAAAAAGGGACTCTTCCAGAGGAATTTAGACCTAATGAACCAATAAAAGCTTTTATGGGCTGGGATGGGTTCATGATCAGAGATCCTGAGGTAAACATTGTTGAGATGTGTCGTGCTTATATGGAAGCAGTACAAAAGGAATCTTGTGGGAAATGTATGCCTTGTAGAATTGGAACAAGGGTCCTTTTAGATACACTTACAAAGATTACTGAAGGTAAAGGTGAGGATGAGGATCTTGATATTATCAAATCTTTAGCTCAATCGATAAGGGAAGGATCAAAGTGTCAAATAGGACAAACTGGTCCTATCCCTATAATTTCTGCTATTGAATATTTTAGAGATGATTTTGAAAAGGCAATAAAAGAGAAGAAAAAGATACCAAAGGGAAATTTTAAATATAAACTTACTGCTCCATGTATAAGTGCTTGTCCTTCTCATCTTGATATTCCCAAATATATAGAGATGATCAAAGAGGGAAATTTTGTTGAATCTTTAAAGATTATAAGGGAGGGGACATGTTTGCCTGGCACGTTAGGCCGTGTATGTATACGTCCTTGTGAATCAAATTGCCGTAGACTCAATTTAGATGAGTCATTATCAATAAAGTATTTAAAGAGATTTGTTGCAGATTATGAGATTGAGAAGAAGAATTCTCCGATTATAGATATGCCTGAGGTACTTTCTGGCGAAAAGGTTGCAGTAATTGGAGCAGGCCCAGCAGGTCTTTCTTGTGCTTATTATCTTGCCCTTAAAGGACATCCTGTTACTATATTTGAAAGACTTGGCGAACCAGGTGGTATGGCAGCAGTTGGTATACCAGATTACAGACTTCCTCGTCATATCTTAAGGCGTGAGGTTGATATCATTACATCGACTGGTGTTGAGATAAAATACAATACAAATATTGGTGACGATATAAAAATTACTGATTTAAAAGAGGAAGGTTACAAAGCCATATTTATTGGTGTTGGTGCTCAAAACAGTACCTCAGCAAGGGTAAAAGGTGAAGATGAGGGATATAAGGGATTTATTCCTGGAGTTAAATATCTTTTAGATATCAATATGGGGAAAGACCCTTATCCTGAAGGAAACAAAGTTGTTGTAGTTGGCGGTGGGAACGTTGCAATAGATTGTGTTAGATGTTCGTTTCGTGTAGGCAAAAAGGATGTTCACCTTGTTTATCGTCGTACCAGAAAAGAGATGCCAGCAGATGATGTTGAGATAAAGGATGCTGAGGAAGAGGGAGTAGTATTTCACTTTCTTGCAAACCCAACAAAGATTTTGGCTAAGGATGGCAAAGTTATTGGAGTTGAGTGTATAAAGATGGAATTAGGGGAGCCAGATGAAAGC
>JAFDIG010000090.1 GCA_019308145.1 Deltaproteobacteria bacterium
GCACATGCTATTCATGGTTATCGTGAAAAATGCCTTGAACATGGGATGGATGATTACATTACTAAGCCATTAAAGAAAAAAGTACTTTTAGATATTATTGATAAATGGATTGCCCGTGTTATTTTGATTGTCGATGATTCAGTTGATAACCGAAAATTGATCCAAAATTATTTAAAAAATGAAAGAGGACTAAAGGTTTTATTTGCAAAAAATGGTAAAGAAGCAGTTGAAATATTTAAGGAAACACCTGTTTCATTGATCTTAATGGATATGGAAATGCCAATCATGGATGGTTATACAGCAACAAAAACCATCAGAAACCTTCCAAATGGTAAATCTGTGCCAATTATTGCTTTAACTGCTCATTCAGGAACAGACGAGCTAAAAAAATGTTTAGACGTTGGTTGCACAGAATATCTACAAAAGCCTATAAGGAAAAGGATTTTATTTGATACGATATATAAATATATAACAAACAGGGAAAGGGTAGTATCATGACAAAAGAAAACAGCAAGATGGAGGGAGAAAAAATTATTGTTAAGGTAGATGCTGATCTTGAGGATCTTATACCAGATTATCTTCAGAACAGAGAGAAGGATATCGAATCTATTCAAGAAGCAATCTCAAATCAAGATTATGAAGCAATCCGTATTATTGGTCATAGCATGAAAGGTTCAGGTAGTGGATATGGCTTTGAGGAGATCTCAAATATAGGTAAAGATATTGAAGAAGGTGCTAAAAGAAAGGATCTTGATTTAATCCGAAACAGTTTAAAGAAACTTTTATCTTACCTAAAGCGAGTAGAAGTAATCTATGAAGAATTAGAATAAAGATAATAAAAATGGAACAAAAAAGTATTAAACTTATTATTGAAAGTAAATTAGAAAATGTTGCCTTGTTAGGCATGGCAATAAATAAACTTTGTTCCCTAACTCCTCTCTCTGAGGTAGAATCTTACCAAGTTGAACTCTGTGTTGTTGAGGCAGTAAATAATTCTATTAAGCATGCATATGAGGGAAAAGCTTGTAATGAGGTTGAGGTTGTTTTTACATTATATCCTTCCAAAGTAGTTGTTGATGTCTGTGATAGAGGGAAATCTATGGAGCAATCGATCTTCAATGAAAAACAGCTTTCCGCATTAGAAGTAGATCCAAATGACATTATGAAATTAAGTGAATCAGGAAGAGGAATTCCAATAATAAAAGAGGTTATGGATAGTGTTGTCTATAAATCAAAAGAAGGAAAAAACTGTCTCACCATGATAAAGAGGTTAGAAGCAAGAGGAGGAAAAGATAATGATTCAATTTGAAACTTATGAAAAGGATGATCTCTTGATAGTAAAACCAAAGGTTAAGCGATTGGATGCAATTGTTGCTGTTTCTTTTAAAGATAAGATAACAGAGTTTATAAACCAGGGGAAAAAGCTTATTCTTTTAAATCTTAATGATGTTAATTTTATAGATAGTTCAGGCCTCGGTGCTATTGTCACAATACTAAAACGCTTAGGAAGAGATGGTAAATTATATTTATGTTATGTTTCTGAGCCAGTGGAAAATATGTTCAAACTCACACGTATGGATAAGATCTTTAAAATCTTTGATACTGAAGAACAAGCTATTCAATCAGTTAAATAATAATTTTGACAAGAAAAAAAGATCAAAATGAAATCAAGAAAAAGCTTTGTTTATTATCCCCTGTTAAGTTTTTGTGCCATATTTCTCATATTTTTTATATTCTCTTGTGCCCCTTACCAAACTAATATTATAACCCAAAAAACTCTTCCTTTTATCCCAAAAATAATATCCTTAAATGGAAACTGGAAGGCAAAAATTGGCTATCTTAAGCCAGGAAACCTTTATCTTCCTGATATTGATGATTCAAATTGGAAAAAAATTCATGTTCCATCAAACTGGTATTTAGAGAATATCGATTATTCAGGTGCTCTTTGGTATAGAAAAGATTTTATGCTTGATCCTTCATTAAAAGATAAAACGCTCACCTTGATCTTTGAAGGAGTTGATTACTATGCTGATGTATGGGTAAATGGCAGATATGTTGGCTCTCATGAAGGTTATTTTCAACCTTTTTATTTCAACATCACTTCTTTTGTAGATTTTAGCAAGAAAAATATTTTGGCTGTAAGAGTAATGAGTCCTTATGAAGAGATAGGTAAAATATGGAGTCTTCATAAAAGGTTGATAAAAGGAATATTTAACCATCATGATACAAGACCTGGGGGAGCATGGAGTATAAGAGGACAGGATAAAAATACAGGTGGAATATGGAATAATGTATATTTAAAAATATCTGATAAAATTTTCATTAGACAGATTCATGTTACGCCAAAAATATTAGAACAAAACAAGAAAGCAGAGTGTGATGTTAAGATTAATCTCACCTCTTATGGAACCAAACCATTAACTATCTCATTTGTGGTAAGGGTAAAACCAAAAAATTTTATTTCTTCTTCATCTGATTTTATCCTAAAAAAAGTTACTAAAAAAATTATTCCAGGGAAAAACTCTCTTAGATTTAAGATTAAATTTGAAAAACCTAAGCTTTGGTGGCCATGGGATCTTGGCTTTCCTCACCTTTATACATTATCGATACAGGCGATAAATAATGACAAAATATTGGATAAAAATGAAACAACATTTGGTATAAGGGAAGTAAGATTAAGTCCAAAGAAGATCTGGTATATAAACAATAAAAGGATATTTTTAAGAGGAACTAACTATATATCAAGTCAGTGGCTCTCTGAAATGACTAAAGAGCGTTTTTTATATGATTTAGCTTTGATGAAAAGGGCTAATATAAATGTTATTCGAGTTCATGCCCATATCGAACCAGAAAAGTTCTATAAGTTATGTGATGAGATTGGGATACTTGTTTGGCAAGATTTTTCCCTTCAATGGGGATACATAGATAATAATGAATTCATTGAAGAAGCAAAAAGGCAAGTTCGTGATATGATCTCAATGCTGTATAATCATCCATCAATTATTGCATGGTGTGGTCATAATGAACCTCCATGGGATGCCCCGTGGATGAAATATAAATATCCTGATTATAATCCGAACCAAAATAAAAAATTAGATGAAGAGCTATATAATTTAATGAAATCACTTGATAAAACAAGGCATATTCACAAACATTCTGCAACAGTGGAGCATCCATGGCTTGGCTGGTATTCAGGTTCCTGGAAGGATTATGCTAAGCCAATAAGACTGCCTCTTATAACAGAATTTGGTGCTCAGGCACTTTTATCTATTGATAGTTTAAGGAAGATCTTTTCTGAGGATGAATTGTGGCCAAAAGATGAAAAGACATGGAAGAAATGGGAGTATCATAATTTTCAGCGAAGAGAAAATTTCAAGCTCGCAAAAATAAAAATGGGGAGAAATATCTATGAGTTTATAAAAAACAGTCAATCATATCAAGCTAATCTTATAAAGTTTGCAGCAGAATGCTATAGGAGGCAACAATTTAAACCTGTTGCTGCCATCTTTCAATTCATGTTTGTTGAGGATTGGCCTTCTATAAACTGGGGAATTGTAGATTACTTTAGAAATCCAAAGCCTGGTTATTTTGCCTTAAAAGAAGCATATCAACCTCTTCTTCCAAGTATTGAATGGAAAAAGAAAATTTTTTCTAAAGGAGAAAAGATAAGAGTTAGCTTTTGGGTAATCAATGATCTACACAAAGATTTTAATATAAAATATTTGATAAAATTGATCAAAGGAGATAAATTAATTGAAAAAATCGAGTTTCCGTTATTTATAAAACGATCAAGTTGTAAAAAGATAAAAAATTGGGAAAGTAGTAACCTTGACTCTGGTAAATATCTTATTATCGCAGAAATAAAAAATCAAAAAGGCAAAATAATCTCTTCAAATCATTTTAACTTTGAAATCAAAGAAAAGGCTTTACAATAATAATTTAATATTACAAAAGTTTATAAATTGAAGAGGGGAAAAATGGGCTTCTATTTTGATAAATACGAAAAGAAAAAACCGCCAGAACCTGTTCCTTATTCAATACCAAGGGAACTTCTATGGCAGTTTCTTGCTGTTATCAATCTTGTTTTAGGTCTTTGGTATATCGTATGGAGATGGGGATATTCTATCAATTATAATGCCCTTTGGTTCTCTATACCTTTAATAGTTGCAGAAAGCTGTGCATTCTTTGGGTTAATGTTATTTACATTTAATTTATGGAAAACAAAAGATTTTCCACAGCTTAACCCTCCTGAATTTATCACTGAATGTACAAATGATCCAAATATTGAGAGACGTCCTATAAAGGTAGATGTTTTTTTCCCAACATATGATGAAGACCCAGAGCTTGTAAGATTGAGCATTATTGATGCAAAAAAGATCCGATATCCACATCCAATTGATATCAAGATCTATGTTTTGGATGATGGCAGAAGGGAAACCATGCGAAAGGTAGCTGAAGAGGAAGGGGTATACTATATAACAAGGGAAAACAATATTGGTTTTAAGGCAGGTAATTTAAGAAATGCAATGGAACAGACTTCTGGTGATTTTATCGTTATCTGTGATGCCGATACCCGTCCTTTTCCAACTATTCTGGAACATACGCTTGGTTATTTTAGGGATCCAGATGTTGCATGGGTTCAGACCCCACAATGGTTTTTTGATCTTCCTGAGGGTACTCCTCTACCTTTCAAATTAAAAAGATATATTGGAAAACCAGGATACTTTATTGGAAAAGCAATAGAAAAATTAGTTGGTCCTGTAAATGTTGGGGAAGACCCTTTTTGCAATAACCCTCAGATGTTTTATGATGTAATACAGAGACGAAGAAATTGGGCAAACGCCTCTTTTTGTTGTGGTGCAGGCTCGATACACAGGAGAGAGGCAGTTATGGAGGTTGCACTTAAGACCTATGCCGATGCGGTTGATGGTTTTGTCAAAAAATTCACCAAAGAAATAAAGGATGAAGAAATAAGGATTTCTTTGGAAGAAGAAATGAAACGTCAAATAGCTCTTGAAACTGAAATCACCCCTTATAAATTTCATGTTTCAGAGGATATCTATACATCGATTGTGCTCCATTCTGATCCTGATCGCAACTGGAAGTCTGTGCTGCATCCTCCTATTGAGTCAAAGATGTTATCCCCACAGGATCTATTAAGCTGGGTAATTCAGAGATTCAAATATGCTGGTGGCACCCTTGATATAGCTCTTCATGATAATCCAATACTTAAAAAAGGACTCTCCATTCCTCAAAAGTTGATGTATGGAACAACTATCTGGTCATACCTTGGTTGCTTGTGGAATGTTGTCTTTCTTGTCTCGCCAATAATATATTTATTCACCGGGATCGCCCCCGTCTCTGCCTATTCTATGGAGTTTTTCAAGCATATTTTCCCCTTTCTTTTGGCAAATGAAATTGCCTTTATGGTTGGCACATGGGGAATATCTGCATGGGGTGGTCAATCTTTCTATCTTGCTTTTTTCCCTATAAACCTAAAAGCATTGTGGACTGTTATCAGAGGGAAAAAAATATCATTTCCTGTTCCCCAGAAAATCAGACAAGAGGGAAATTTCTTTAGACTTGTTTTGCCACAATTCACCATTATTATATTAACCGCATTAGGGTTAATATTTGCTATAACAAAATATTTCTTAGGTTTTAAAACAAATTTGCCTGGTGTTGTTACAAATCTATTTTGGGGAATAAATAATATATGGGCATTAAGCGGAATAGTTAGAGCTGCTTTTTGGCAGCCAGAGGATTAGAAGGAGAATTGCCATGACTTTTAAGGAAGGGTTGATAAAAGCAAGAAGCCATATCATCTTTATCATAGGTTTAATTGTTGGATTTTCCATTGTGATTACCTTAAGTAAGTGGGACATTGAAAAAGAGATAAGAGAAAAGGCGATGGTTAAAATCGAAAAAACAGCAGATATAAACCCTGCCCCAAGTTCATCTCTTACTGATAAAGAAAAAAAATGGGCAAAGGTTGCATGGAAATATTTTGAAATAAATTATATCCCTGAAACTGGTATGGTTAATTCAGTTGATAAATATAAGGCATCAACTATGTGGGATACAGCATCATATATGATAGCTCTGATTTCTGCTAAACGACTTGGGATAATTGATGATACTAAATTTGACTTAAGGCTTTCAAAGCTCCTTGATACCTTAGGAAGGATCCCTCTTTTTGATAATGCTTTACCAAATAAATCTTACAATACAATAACCCTTGATATGGTTGATTATAATAATAAAAAAACCAAAAGAGGAATTGGATGGTCTGCAATAGATATCGGAAGACTTCTTGTTCCATTTAATATTATCGTATGGAACTATCCTTCTTATTCAAAAAAGATAGCGAGAATATTAAAAAGATGGCAGTTTGATAAGATGGTTAAAGATGGTCAACTTTTTGGTGCTGGTGTTGATTCTAAGGGCAAAACGGTTTATTTGCAGGAAGGTAGGTTAGGCTATGAAGAATATGGAGCAAAATCTCTTCTTCTCATGGGTTATGATTTATCAGTTGCTATGAATTATAAAGATTTTTTAAGCTATGTTGATATCTATGGGATTAAAGTACCTTATGATAGTAGAAGCCCAGAAAAATATCATGCCCATAACTATGTTGTAAGTGAACCATATATCTTGGATGGTATTGAATTTGGTTGGGATCTGATCTCAAAAGAATTTGCTTATAGGGTCTATAAAGCACAAGAGGAAAGATTTAAACATACTGGTATCTTAACTGCAGTAAGTGAAGATAATATAGATAGAGCACCATATTTTGTTTACAATACCCTTTTTACAGATGGGAAACCATGGAACTGTATTACTGCTACAGGGGAAAATGCATCGGAATTCAGAAGTATTAGCACGAAGGCAGTTTTTGGTTGGTATGTTCTTTATAGAACTGAATATACTAAAAAGTTGATAGATAAAATTGAAAAACTTTTTGACCCAAAAAGAGGATGGTACTCAGGATTATATGAAAAGGATAAAAAACCTAATAAAGCAATTACCTGCAATACAAATGGAATCATCCTTGAGTCTCTTTGTTATAAAAATTATGGAAAACATGTAAACATATATTAAATGGCGGTAAAAATGAATAAAAAAAGTATTATTACAATAATATTTATATTTCTTTTCCCATTTTTTTCTCTTTCTGCATGTATAAAGGGAGATAAATCAATATTAATTGTTAAAGTTGATAAAAATAAGATTATTAAATCTCAAAAAAGGCAATTTAAAAAGAGGGAAAAAACAAAAGTAACTATCCATCCAGGAAGATACGGTCCATTAACAGATTATGAGATGGCGTTGGCAAGGATTGCTTGGAGATACTTTGAAAATAATTATCAGAAAAATACAGGGCTTGTAAATGCAGTTGATAATTATCCTTCAACAACCATGTGGGATACCGCGAGCTATTTAGGTGGACTTGTTTCTGCTTATGAGTTAGGTATTATTGATAAACAGGTTTTTGATACAAGGCTTTGCACCATTTTAAATACATTTAATAAACTCGATTTTTTCAGAGGCGAGCTACCTAACAAAGCATACAATACAAAAACCGCTCAAAAGGTAGATTACACAAATAAACCTGGTGAGATAGGTTTTTCCGCCCTTGATCTTGGAAGGCTCTTGATATGGCTTAAAATCATTAAGGAAAGGTATCCGGAACATAGTAATGGCATTGATAATTTTGTTCTAAGATGGAACTTCTGTCATGTCTTGGATGATTGTGGGACATTGTATGGTGCTATCCTTACAAAAGGAAAAGTAAAATATGTTCAAGAGGGAAGATTAGGTTATGAAGAGTATGGAGCAAAAGGATTTCAGCTTTGGGGATTTGATACAAAAAGGGCATCCATGCCTGAACCTTATAGCTTTATAAAAATCTATGGGCTTGATATACCATATGACACAAGGGATCCAAGGGAATTAGCTGCTCATAATTATGTAGTTTGTGAAAGTTATGTGCTTGATGGGATTGAGCTTAACTGGGACAAAGGCAGTGATAGAGATGATGATGATATGTATCATACTGATAAGATCATTGCCGAATTTGCTCAGCG
>JAFDIG010000091.1 GCA_019308145.1 Deltaproteobacteria bacterium
ATACCTCCTTGCTATTCTCTTTAAAAATTTTTCAAGTGCAATTTTTCACACAACCTGATAAAAAAAATTATCCTTTATTCTGTTTTAAAAAATAAATTAGGGGAGTTTTTAGCTCCCCTAATATTTTTTATTCAGGGAAACATTTTGCAAGCGTCTCTTCTGATGGTTTTCTTGTAATCCAACTGCCAACAAAATAACAGATAGCACAACCAGCAAGCATATACCACTCCATGGTCCCCATTCCTATCTTTTTATGAGCAACCTGAATAGCAGTATATCCTGTACCAATTGTACCATAGACAACGCAAGCAATTACCCCCCATTTGGTTGCACCTTTCCAATAATAGGATATAGCAGTTACAAAAAAGTAGGTTGCACCAAGTCCAATAGCTGCAAAACCCATAAAAATTGCTAAAAGTGGAGGAGGTTTAAGATAAGTAAATACAAATGGAATAAGTAGGAAAACAGCAAAAAGTACCCTCAAAGTAGCTATTGCAGCTTTATCTGATGTTTGTGGCCACCACAATTTTATCAAGTCTCTTACAATATTTCCACTCATGATAAAAACCATTGCTGAAAGGGTAGATAATGCTGCTGCCATTAAAGCTGCTGTATAAAATGAAACTAAAGGAATACCACCTACACCCCATGCAAGCATTGGATTTGCCAAATCCGCTCCCCATGGTTTGATTTTTAATAATTGAGGACCAAAAAGTGCTCTTGAAAGATTACCATTCCATCCACAGTCTATCATTATGGGAATTCCAGCAACACAAAAGGCAGAGATACATAAAATCCAGAAATCCCTTGAAGTTAATTTCTTCATTCCTAAGAAACGGCTTACGTTATGAGGAAAACCTATAGCCATAGTAAAAAATATAACAGGAGCAGCAATTATCCCTGAATATGTAGAAAATAATGCCAATTTTCCAACATGAGGAAGCTCGGGCCTAATTAATTTAACAAGAGCAGGATTCTGTGCAGCTAATTTTGCATTTAAAGCAGCTGGGCCACCTATCTTAATCATTGCCCATACTCCAAGCACTAAACCAACAGCTCCCAAAAAAGCCCCTTGGAATGCCATAGCCATCTGAGTCGAGGTATACCCTCCTAACATCATATATAACCATGTAATAAAAACAGCTAACAAAAGACAAATCCAAATGGGGAAACCTGTTACTACGTACCAAGTAGCACCTGCCGCCTTTAACTGCCCAATAGAATAAAGGGTAAGGAAAAATAGCATTGATAAACCTACAATTGTTTGAACAGCTTTGCTCTCAAAACGTCTTCCTATAAGTTCTGGAAGAGTTGTTGCACCTAACGTCGCCGAAAGCTCCCTTGTCCTTCTTGCAGTAAACCATATGCAAGGCATAATCCCTACTAATGTAAAAACACCTGCAAACCACATGCCAGACCAACCAACCTTATATACAACACCTGCACTACCACAGTAAGCCCATCCACTAAGATATGCAGCAGCCACCGCTGCCCCAGTTGCAACTGGACCAAATGTTCTATGCCCTACCATATATTCATCAAAAGTAGCCCATTGTCTTCTGGCCCATATACCTATTGATAAAGAAACAAGTAACATTAAGACTACAGCTATCGCCGCCCAGACACCTGAAGCGGTTGAAGCTTTTGGTACTGCTAAATATTTTTGCTCTGCTAAAATTGCTAAAAATTGCGGATTTGCTAAAAAGCTACTCATTCTTTCCACCCCCTTGTTACAATCCATGTTCCAATAAAAGTCATAAGAGTGCTACCAATGGCAACAATAAGCCATGCATTAAAAGGGTCCATTATATTCACCTCCTTGAATAAATAAGCGGTTATATAACCAACCTAAAAAAAATTATTCACCTCCTTTCTTTTTAGAACTCTTTAAAAGATCTTTTTTCGGGGAAATTAATAATTGGTTAGCTTTTCTTTCTGAAAAGAAGTCAATCAGGAAAGTAATTATTGATATAAAGAAAACAGCCAAAAAAGCGCAAGCTGTTGAAAAAAAAGTTGGTATAGGAACATCTAAAAAATTATTCATTTCCCCCTTCCCTAAAAATTAAAGGGTGGAAAGAATCTCGCAATTAAAATTAAAGAATTCAATTAAAATTTTTATAATAATTTAATACTACAAGCTATTATCTTTGTCAAGGGATTTTTTATTTATTATAATATATTGAAATTATTATATAAATATTTATATAAATTTTTCCCAAGAGATAAGATCTTCAATCTTGAAGGATTTATAATTTTGGTATACCTTCCATATTCTAACACCTTGCCGCCCCATTTAGCTTTAAACCTATCTATGTTTCGCTCCTTTTCATTTTTGGGCTTTAGGTTATAGCCAAGCCAATCTATCAATTTGAAATTCTTTTTTCTCGCCCATTTTATAATATGCCATTGGACAAGATCATTTCCTGGAAGAGATTTTGCCTTTGCATAATCAGAATAAGAGACACCTGTTAACCTTACTGTATCAGCTGTAACAGTAGCCATCTGCCCTGAAACTAATTTACCTTCATGAAAACTTACCCATATATGTATAAACTCAGGTGGATATATAGATATAGTTTCATTAAGGATATCAGGGTAATAAGCTATTTTTGCTCTTCTTGCTGTTTCTTTCCTTATTTGATGGAAAAGGTGTAGTTCTTTTTTTAAATTGATCTCTCGAACTGTAACACCAAGTTTTTCTGCTTTTCTTACCTTTCTCCTTGCCTCAGACGTTAAACCTTTAAAAAGATCCTCTTCACTTTTTCCTTCCAGATCCAAAATTATGGTTGCCATACGGCTACATAAAAAGCCAACCTTTCTAAATATATTATCAGAAATTTCAGGAGAAATTAAGGGATTATAATAAGGAGCTGTAACACCTTCTATCTTTGATACATTCATTTTTTTTGCCAATGTAACAATCTCTTTAAGGAAAAAAAGGATATAAGTAGGATTCTCTAACCAAAGGGATGATACTGGTCCCATCTCCCAGTGCAAGACTTTACCACCTATCCTTTCAATAATCTTATGAACTAATCTTCTTGTCGGGAAAATATTACCAGCGCCTATAAAAAATAGAAGCTTAATATTTTCATCTGATACAAACCAGGCTTTTTCAAAAAAAGATCTTTCGATTATCTTTGCATGATAGCTACTTTGTAAATGGGATCCGCCTGGCTGAGAAAAGATCCATTCATTCCAGCTTATCTCATCACATTCTTCAATACCAAAAACTTTCATCATTTTTTTAACCAATTAACCAAAAAATAGCACTCTATTTTCTAACCTTAGTTATATGCAATAGCAAATTCTGCCTTTTAGTTATATCATAAAAGAATTATAAAACAATAAAAAGTGAACATGCTTGTAAGAAGTAAGTATCTTTGATATATAAAAAAATATGGAACTTTTTAGTAAAAATAAAAAAAACGCACCTTTAGCAGATCGGATGAGACCAACCACTCTTGATGAATTTGTTGGGCAAGAACATCTGATTGGAAAAGGTAAAGCTTTAAGAAAAGCTTTAGAGGAAGACCGTATATCCTCCATGATTCTCTGGGGACCGCCAGGCACTGGAAAAACAACTCTTGCTTTTATAATAGCTCGCATAACAAAATCCCACTTTATAACTTTTTCCGCTGTTCTATCAGGTGTAAAGGATATAAGAAATGTAATAAAAGAAGCAGATGATCAATGGAAATTTATGCATAAACGAACAATACTTTTTGTAGACGAAATCCATAGGTTTAATAAAGCCCAACAAGATGCCTTTCTTCCTCATGTTGAAAGTGGAACAATTATCTTAATAGGTGCTACTACTGAAAATCCTTCCTTTGAGGTAATATCTCCTTTAATCTCCAGAGTTCAGGTCTATCCTCTTTATCCTTTGGAAGCAGACCATCTAAAGATAATAATAGATCGTGCTTTAAAGGATAAAGAAAGGGGGTTAGGTAAAGAAAATATTGTAATAGCCCCAGAAGTTATAGAAAAACTATCAATCATGGCAAACGGTGATGCAAGGTTTGCTTTAAATGCTCTTGAAGCAGCCTTTTATGCTTCTCACAAGAATCATAACGGAGTACACATCATCACAGATAAAATATTGGAAGATGTGGTACAAAAAAAGATGCTCCTTTATGATAAAGCAGGTGAAGAACATTATAACATCATTTCTGCTTTGCATAAAAGTTTAAGAGGAAGCGATCCTAATGCAAGCCTTTACTGGCTTTCAAGAATGCTTGAAGGAGGAGAAGACCCACTATTTATTGCGCGAAGATTAATCCGTTTTGCTTCAGAAGATATTGGGATGGCTGATCCAAATGCTCTTATTATTGCTGTTGCTGCAATGCAAGCAGTTCATTTTCTTGGCATGCCTGAGGGCGATCTTGCTTTAGCAGAGGCTGTTGTCTACTTATCTTGTGCTCCAAAAAGTAATGCTCTTTACAAAGCAATGAAGAAAGTAAAGTTGGATATAGATAAAAAACCAAATCTCCCTGTCCCTTTGCATATAAGAAATGCTCCAACAGCATTAATGAAAAAAATAGGCTATGGCAAAGATTATAAATATCCACATGATTTTCCTAATGCCTTTGTGTTAGAAAACTATCTCCCTGATAATCTAAAAGATCGTGTATATTTCACCCCTTCTGATAGAGGAAAAGAAAAAGAGATTAGAAAATTCCTTGAAAAGATATGGGGAAAAAAATATCAAAAAAAGGGAAATGAAGGAGATAAACCATGAAGGATCTTTTTTGTTTTAAATGCAAAAAACCGCTTCCTCCGGGAAGCTTAAAATATATTATAACAATCTCAATAATAGCAGATTTTGATGGTGTTCTTCCAGAAAGCGATGATTTAACAGACAGAGAACTGGAAAATTTAATTAAAGAGATAATGAAATCTAACCCTAAAAAGGTTGAACATGATGTATATCATACTATGGCATTTTTGGTTTGTAAAAAATGTAAGGATCAGTTTTTAAAGGATCCACTACATATAGGCGAAGCTAAAATTAAAAAGGTCAAGGAAAGTAGCGGTATTGTTCATTAATTTGCAATAAAAATGATCTGATTAGATTACCTTTTAATTAATTAATTATCTTTTTTATTTAATAAATATTGCTTCTTTAAGACTTTAAGAAATTTCCAAACTAAAATCAAAATATAATAAAAGGGCGTGATAACTCACGCCCCTTAAACAACCCTCTATACTCAAGAAAAGAATTTTTGTTATAAATAAAAATTTTAAACTGCGAGCTTTCTTCTGTCTTCCATATCGAACAGCTTCCTCTCTTTCTTTTCCTGTATACCTAATGCCTCTCTCTTTTTATCAATATGAGCTATCATCTTTTGAGCCATCTCATAAGGATCTTTTGCAAAATCCCATGTTGCACCAACTAAATCATCTAATCCTTTAAAAAGAAGATCATGAAATTTTGTTCCCTCAATAGTTGGGAAATTCACACCAAAAACAGTATATACTCCAGATGCCACAAAATATTGACCAATGCTTATAGCCTTTTCACTCATCCATTCAGGTGCTGCTCCTGCTACAGGAAGATCAGAAATCTTATCCCCTAAACCACCTGTTTTAACCATTTCAGCACAAGCAATAAGTATACGAGAATTATCAACACAAGACCCAACATTCAACACAGGAGGCGTTCCTATTGTTTCACAAACCTCGGCTAAACCAGGACCAGCATACTTAGCCGCAGCCTCTGGAGTCATAAGTCCATATTTAGCCAAGCTTATAGCAGAACATCCTGTTTGTACAACCAATACATTATTTTTGATAAGTTCTTTTACTAATTCAAGATGTACCCAGTCATGCTTTACTCTTGGATTTGTACAACCTACAACACCTGCCACCCCACGAATTCTTCCATTTATAATATTATCGTTTAATGGCACATAAGATGCCCTAAACCTTCCACCCAACATATAATTAATAAATTCATGTGAAAACCCTGGAATACTCATATGCCTATTTTGTGGTATCTCTATTTTTGCTTTTCTATTATTTTTAAACCTATCGATTGCCATATCAATGATTTTATCTACACACTCTCTCGGATTATGTTCGTCCAATTCAATATGAGTTGCACCTTCTATCTTAGCTCTTCTATTTGTGGTAAAAAATTTAGTCCCATAACAGCTGGAAAGGTTCGCCAATGCCTGCTTTATACACTGGACATCAACTGCCATAGCATCAATAGCACCCGTTACTATTACTGCTTCAGTAGACATAAAGTTACCAACATGAGGAATGCCATGTCTCATCAAAACTTCTGTACCGCTGCAACACATACCTACAAGATTTATACCTTCTGCCCCTGCTGACTTTGCTTTTTCAATATTTTTTGGATCATTTACTCCTTCAATCATGGACTCAAAAAGATTTGGCTCATGGCCATGTATAATTATGTTCACTTGCTTCTCATCAAGGCAACCCATATCAACCTCACCCCTTACTGCTTTAGGGGTTCCAAATAGAATATCAGAAACCTCGGTAGCAACCATAGAGCCACCCCATCCATCAGATAGAGCAGTTCTCATAAAATGTAATGTCATATTATTATATTCTTGATCTACACCCATATGAGTTCTGTGCATAAGCTCCATAATCTCCCGCATAGCACCCCTTGGGACAATACCAAGTTCTCTCCATTTCTCTAAAGTTTTTGGAGGAACTCTTTTTGTAAAAGGTATCTCACCTTCAACCTGAGTGTAGGTTTTCTCTAACTCTTCTGCCAAATCAAGGGCTATATCCTTAACATCTCTAAGTTGTGTAGTACCATCATCCTTCTCTATATAAACAGGAATGCCAATAGATTCAGCTACATATTTTAGCTTATCAATATCTTTTATCTTATAATCAGGAATATTTCCTTTTACAACCTCTTTGAATATATCAAGCATAGCCATTCCATGATCAGTATGAGCTGCCGCTCCACCTGCTACCATACGAGCAAAATTTCTGGATGCAATAGTATCGTATGTTGCCCCACAAACACCAACCTTATCATAAGGAGATTTTGTACTCATACGACAGGGCCCCATCGAGCAATTTTTGCAACAAGCACCTTCCATACCTATTGGACAGGGTTTCATATCGTTTGCACGATGAAAAGCTGTCTCAACACCATCTTTAGTTGCTTTTTCAAGCATTTGTGCAGTTGACGGACAAATTGTGGCTTCTTGAATATTAAGTTCCTTTGCCATTTATTGCCTCCTTCTTAGCTTACAAACTCTAAATATTGCTTTAAAGATAACTTTTACTTAAAGTTTTTACTAAAAATTTTTATTTTAATGGAAAAGATAAAACCCTTTTTGATTTAAAAAAGATTATCATCCTTTTTTTAAAATTTTATCTACATTAACCTTAAGAAAATAATATGTCAACCCCTTTTTTAACAATTTTACTTTCATGTTTATTTGTGATAACTTATATATCATAGTTTTTCAATCTCACCCCCTCAATGACTAATAAAATAAAGGTGTTTTTATGTTACCAGCTGGACATATTGGCTTTTCATTAGCAGGAATTATTACTTATAAAAAGATAACAAAAACAAAAAGTCCTTTAAAACTTAACCTCTATTTACTTATTATTGCTGCTCTTTTGCCTGATATTGTTGATAAAATCATTGGGTTAATATTTATTACAAAATTTCATACATGTCGATTATATGGTCATACCATATGGTTTTCCTTTACTATTCTTTTTGTCCTCTATAAAATTTATCCAAAATGGAAAATATACGGATGGATTGAATTTGGGCATCTCTTGTTAGACAATATGTTCTTTTTCCCTCAAACCCTTTTCTATCCTCTTTTAGGAATTAAATTTTATGCTTTAAATAGGATTAATTCATCAAATGAGTATATTCATAAACTGATTTTTAACATCTTCCATAAATATCCTGAGATATTGTTTTTTGAAGTAATGGGTATGTTTTTTATTTATGTTTGTTATAAAAAAAA
>JAFDIG010000092.1 GCA_019308145.1 Deltaproteobacteria bacterium
GCTTATGATAATGAAAAAGATTCCCTTTTCTCCTTAGAAGAGAGAGTGGATATGATTAAAAAAGCGGTAAAAGGAGATCCTCGTATAATGGTAGATAGCTTCCATGGTCTTTTAGTAGATTATATAAAAACTACAAAAGCGAATGTTATTATAAGAGGGCTTAGGGCTACCTCTGATTTTGAGTATGAGTTTCATATGGCTTCTATAAATAAAAGTCTAAATGAGTTATATGATACTCTTTTTATGATGACAAGCAAGGATTATTTTTTCTTAAGCTCTCGTACAATAAAGGAAATTGCAAGACTTGGGGGATCAGTAAAAGGGTTTGTACCTGAGGTGGTGGAAAAGAAACTAAAAGAAAAACTAAAAGAAAAATTCAAAGGTTCTAAATTAGAATGTTAAAAATATTTCCTTATTATAGTAATATTATAATACCGCTATAAACATAAAAATCACTCTTACTTTTCTTTTATTGCTTCTTCGAGATCAATCATCATTATATCCTTTAAATATTTTTTGCTTTTAGGTACTTTAATATTTTCAATCTTTCTTAAAACCTCCTTTATTCTAAAAGCACTTCTTTCAATAATATCAAGGGCCTCCTTTAAAGAAGGGTCCATATCAGGATTAAGTTTGGTTAAAAAAGATATAGAATTTAATATTGAGGTTAAAGGATTATTTATTTCATGTTTTACACTTACAGTGAGTTCACCAATAGCAGCAAGTCTTTCTGATTCAATCAACCTTTTTTGAGTATTCTTAAGCTCCTCATAAGATTTTTGAAGCTCTTTAGTTTTCTCTAAAAGATATTTATTTGCCTTTATTAATGAGTTTCTAAGTCTTAAGTTTTCAATAGATAGACGCCTTTTTTCCATAACCCTGTCAAATGTGTTTAAAAAATTCTGGATTGTGATAGGTTTTGTAATATAAGCAGCAGCATCATCTTCTGTAGCCTCGATAGCGCTTTTTAAAGATGCGTAACCAGTAATAATAATCACTTCAGTTAAAGGGCTTTTCTTTTTTGTAGCTCTTAAAACGTCAATACCAGAAATAGTGCCAAGGTTAAGATCAGTAACAACAATGTCGTAATCTTTTTTTTCTATCCTATTTATTGCTTCTTCTCCAGTAAGGCAAGTATCTAACCTACATGATCTCTCTTTGAAAATATCTGTAAAAAGCAGTAGAATATCTTTTTCATCATCAACAACAAGTACCGAAGGCTTCTCATGTTTTTTATTTTGATTTGAATTCATTTTAAATATTTCCAAAGGGTTTTTATATGATTAATTCGTGATAAAAAAGGACTTAATTAAATATAACCTATCTTTGTCAATCCAAAATAAAAAGGAAAATTTCTTATTTTTTTATTATTATGCAATTTATCTTAACTTGTTATAGTTTAGTATTTTATTTGTATTGTTTTCCATTTAATAACTATTTTCGGGGTTTGTCTCTTGCTTGAAAATTTTTTTGTAGCAATGGCTTGTAGATAAATATAACCTTCTTTATTTTTATCATACTCATTTAGGATTTTAAGAGAGTTTAAAATTGTTGTACCATTTACATATTCTTTTTCTTTTATTTCAGCATAATTAATACCATCCACTACCACCTCACCATTTAACTTGACAGCTATATTTTTCTTGCTCGGAGAAATAATAGATATTGAAATCAACCTTTGAGTTTGAGCTGGAATTTCAAAATGAATCATAATTTTTCTTCTTCCCTTATAAGGTGCATTCACCTCAAAAAGTTCTTCATATTCAAGTTTATCAATTTTTTTCTCAACAGCAGGAAATCTTGTTTTTATACTTGCACCAGTACCCCTTGTTACTATATTTTTTCTGATTCTCAGTTTAGGAAAAGTTAGTCCTTGTAATAAGAAAAATGAAAAAACAATAATTAATATGAAAAAAATAGATCTTTTCATTAACTTCCCTCCAAAGATAAAAATGTCACATTAATTAAAAATTGTCAATAAAAATGAATACCAAATAATCAGATGATGTTAAATGAGGATGGGATAATTAGTTCGTACTATACTTTTTAGTACGTACTAATTATTCTCATAAAAAAATAAGTTTTTAATATATAAAAAAACTCCTCCCTTTTACAAGAGAGGAGTTTAAAAAACTAAATAAATGAGAGAAGGAAATGGGCTGTAAAAGCACCTCAATCAATCATTACCTTAAAGGAATTTACCACATGCACCTTCTACCACCACGCCAGCCATATCCCATTCTCATACCTCTCATAGGAGCTTCTGGTGCGATCTTTTTTATCTCTATTGCCAGCTGAGCCCCCTTCTTTTGGAATTCTGTTTTAAGACTGTTTAATTCGTTTATTGCTTTATTGATCTTGGCTTGGTCTGGATTTGTTTGAAGATACAGTCCTCTCAATTCCAATCTTTTTTGTTGAATCTTTTCTCTTAAAGGAAGAGTCTCGTTATAGAATTTTGTGTGGAGCTCATTTATTTTCTGAACAAACCCAATAACAGATAAACTAAGAATCACCACAACACCTAAAACTAAAATCTTTTTTCTTGCCATTTTAAAACCTCCTAAAAAAATTTTTTGTATTTGTTAGTTTATTAAAGCAACTTCTATGCCAACATTAATTCTCTTTTATTTTCAATATGTTATCTAAAGAGATATGAGAAAAGTAAAAAAGGAGTTAAATTTAAATGGCTTGATGGGTAAAATTTACTCGATTTTAGATAGAAATGGGTAGAATTTACTCGAAAGCTTTGATCTTATGCTCTTTTATTTTATTAAATAATGTCTTTCTTGTTATCCCTAAAATTTGAGCTGCCTTTGTCTTATTTCCACTTGTTTTCTTTAATGCATTAATAATCAACTGTTTTTCAACCTCTTTTAAAGGCATTAATAAATTGGGAGCAATATTTTGAGTCTTTTCTGATTCCTCTTTTAAATTTGGAGGGAGTAGATCATGAGTAAAAAATTCTCCTTTTGACAACACTACTCCTCTCTCTATTAGATTTTCAAGCTCTCTTATATTTCCAGGCCAATTATATCTGATTAAGAGATCCATTGCTAATGGTTCAAACTGTTTAACATTTATTTTATTTCGTTTTGAGGCCTCATTTAGAAAATGGTGGGCTAAAATAGGTATATCTTCTTTCCTTTCCCTTAACGGTGGAACATCAATTTCTACCACACTTAAACGATAGTATAAATCTTCTCTAAATTTTCCCTCTTTTATCTCTTTTTTTAAATCTTTGTTTGTTGCAGCAATTATTCGAACATCAACCTTTATGGAGTTAGAGCTTCCTAAAGGTTCAAATTCTCGTTCTTGGATTACCCTTAATAACTTTGCTTGAGTAGAAATGGGCATATCCCCTATTTCATCTAAAAAAATTGTCCCTTTATTTGCTAAAGAAAAACGCCCTTCTCTTTTTGTAGATGCGCCTGTAAAAGCACCCCTAACATAACCAAACATCTCTGCTTCAAGTAAAGTTTCAGGAATAGCAGCACAATTAACTTTTACAAAAGGCCCATCTTTTCTTTGGCTTAATTGATGTATAGCATTAGCTATCAGCTCTTTTCCAGTTCCAGATTCTCCTAATATTAATACAGTAACATCTGTAGGAGCTACCATCTGAACTGTATCAAAAACCTTTATCATTGCAGCACTATTGGCAATTATTTTTGGGAAGGAAAAATGTTCTTTTAATCTTTCCTTAAGTAATATATTCTCTTTTTTTGATCTATAATACTCTATAGCATTTTTAATAATATGTTTGAGTGAATCGATATCCAAAGGTTTTGTTATGTAGTCATAAGCACCTAATTTTAAAGCTTCAACAGCGCTTTTGATATCACCATAAGCTGTCATCATAATCACTGGCATCATAGGAGCAATTTTTTTGATAGCAGATAAAGCTGTTATACCATCGACTGGTTCCATCTTTAAATCCAGTAAAACAACATCAAAATATGACTCCTCAACTTTTTTTATTGCATCTTCCCCATCCTTTGACTCAAAGATCTCGTAATCTTCTTTTAATATAGCTCTTAACATCAAGCGGTGTGAAGCTTCGTCGTCAACGACTAAAATACGGATCTTTTCTTTATTCATATCCTATATCCTTGATTGGCATAACAAAACTAAAAGTGGTTCCTTTATTTAAAACGCTTTTTACCTTTATATCTCCTCCATGTGCTTCAGCAATCTTTTGAGCAATCGATAACCCTAATCCTGTTCCTCCCCTCTTTCTGCTAAAGAAAGGATCAAATATATGCGCAAGATCTTCTTCTTTTATCCCCTCTCCTTTATCACTAACAGAAATTATAATATTATTTTTATCTTTAGAAAGCTCTATTGATAATAATAATTCTCCTCCTTCTTTGCTCGCTTCTATACCATTGATTATAAGATTTAAAAGTAATTGTGTTAATTGATCAAAATCAGCAAAGATCTCAAGATCATCTTTAGGATAATCTGTTTTAAATATAATATTTTTCTCTTTTAATCTCTCTTTTATAAGGCTTGTAAGATAATTTATCAATTCACGAATTTTAAATTTTTTTCTTTTTAAAGGAGTTGGCTTTGCAAATTGTAAAAATCGGGTAATAATAAGGTTAAGCCTATCTACCTCTCTTTCCATTACAGTTGCATATTCCATAAGTTCCCTATCATAAGATAGTTTTTTTGCAAAAAGATGTGCAAAACCTTTAATTGAACTTAAAGGATTTCTTATCTCATGAGCAATTCCGGCAGAAAGTCTGCCTAACGAAGCAAGTTTTTCTGTACGCTTTAGTCTTTCTTCAAGTTCTTTTATCTCGGTTAAATCCCTAATTAATACTACCCCTCCAGTAATTTTACCTTGCTCATCAGACAAAGGCGATGCAGAAACAAGAACCGGAACTTTCTTTTCAGGACTTATTGTTAAATAAGTTTCAAACGTTACCTTTTCTCCTTTTGATAATATTTTATCCAATAAATCTTTTTTCCCTAACCAATTAGAGAGAGATTTTCCAATTAATTTATCCTCTTTAACTGAGAAGATGGATAAAGCAGAAGGATTAGCAGTAACTATTTTCCCATTTTTTTCTAATGATATTAGTCCATCAGGAAGATTTTCGATCAGCCTTTCTATATAGCTTTTAAGAGATTTGTGTGCTTCTTCAACACCTTTATACCTTTTTACAAAAAATAAAAAGAAGATTGTACCAATAGAGAGGATTAGAAGGATAGTTGAACTAATAATGGTGTGGAGGAATTCCATCCTAACTGATTCCTCCCATTGTTTTAAAAAAAGGCCAAGTTTTATGATTTGATATTCGTTCTTATTAAAATATCTATATCTTCCTCTCATCATTCCCCGACCACCTCTTAAGGGGGAGAAGATCTTCTTTATTTCAAGTACCTTTACCCCATTGACCCTTTTAATATCTATTAAAGGCACTTTTTTATCTTTAAGAACCTCTATATCTCTTTTATCTATGGAAAGTGATTTATTAATACTTCTATCCTGGTATAATAATAATGTACCGTTAGATTTAGCAATTAAAATATATGCAGTTTTATTCTCTGCACCAATTTCATTAATCAAAGAAGCCATATCAAAGCCCTTTCCCATCATTCTTCTTGAACCTATTCTACAACTTGCTTCTAAGCTCCTTATTATAGCTAATCCTCTTGCTATCACAGTTGATAAGCTTTCTTTTTTTATCCATTGCTGATGTCGATATACCATTATCCCTTGAAGGATTAGCAAAATAGCAATCACAGAAAAGAATAAAAAAGGAGGCAAAAAATAAGGTTTTTTTCTCATCTCAAAATATTAATTGAGCAATATTTGTGCCAAGAATCTTAGCTTGTATCTTATTTTCAGGGATAACTTCTTTTATCTCTTTAAAATATCTATTTGGAGGGATCAAAGGGTAATCTGTTCCAAAGATTATTTTATCTTCCCCTATTATTGATAAAGCGATTTTATATACTTGAGGGGAGTATAAGTAAGGAGAGGCAGCAGTATCATAATAGATATTTTTAAATAATTTTTTTACTTTTGGCATGAGTTCATAAAAAAACATTCCTCCACCCCAGTGGGCTAAGATAATTTTATTATCTGGGTAGGTTTCAATCCATTCATAAATAGATCTGAAATTTTTCAGATCCTTACCAGGATAGATATGTCCAACCAATTCATTAACATGCATCAAGATAGGGATATTATTTTCCTTACATATATCCATAATAGGTGCCATATCACCAATATCTTTAGTTGATAATCTCTTTTGATAAAAACCGAGTTCACCTATTCCCCTTGCATTATTTTTAATAGCATGTTTAATCTCTTCTATTGCAGCTCCAATATCATTAAAAGATATAGTAATAAAAGGAATTAACCTTTCAGGAAATTGCTTTGCGGTTTCAAGAAGATATTCATTTTCTTTTCTGCATAAATAAGAGTCCTCCCAGGGAAAGCCAAGGATAACAGACTTTGAGATCCTCTGTTCATCCATCATACGAAGGAGATCTTCCTCACCTATCATTTTTGCTTTTTTATCTTTATATAATAAAGAAAAGGCTTTTTCCTTTTTGCACAATTCGTCCCTATTTAAGCGTGCCCAAGGGGAGAAAAGATGTACATGAGAATCTATTATAGTAAGATTATCCTTCATAATAAAAAAAATGGGAGATAGGAAATCTATCTCCCATAAACATTAAAGGCCATGCAACTCTTTATATTGACGTGCCTGATGCATAAAAGCCTCTATTCGTGTTAATGTATTTGTCTGCTCCTGACCATCGTAAGCCATATTGAGAATTGGTATATTCCCATTTTCCTCTTTAAATCTCTTTAACAAAGCACTAACAATTGTACCTGGCATACAGGTAAAGGGCATAACATTGACAATACCACTTGCTCCATGTTTTGCGAGCTCGATTGCTTTCCCAACTGTTAAGATTGTTTCACCTTCAAAAGTAGAATCAACATAAGGTTTTGCAAGTTTAAAAAGTTCTTCACTCTTTGGTTCAACAATCTCTTTAATTGATCCTTTAAAAATCCTACCTAAGCGATGTTCATCATATTTTTGGAAAAAGTCTTTGATGAAAAGTGAAAGAAAATTAGAAAAATTCCACTTTTCTTTAACCTTCCTTTTTGCCATCGCATTAATATAAAATACCCATTCAGAGATGGTAGCAAGAATAGCTTCGCCTCCAAACACCTCTATTTTTCTAATTACATTTTCATTGCTAAAACGGTTTGATCTCACATAAATTTCACCAACAACCCCAATTTTTGGCTTTGATCCTTTGTTAGTGGTTTTGATATTATCTAATTTTTCTCTTGATCTGATAAGAGCCTCTTCAAGATGTTCTCCCCCTTCCCTAATAGCTTGACATACATCTTCAAGGCACTCTTTGTAAACCTTATCTGTTTCCCCTTTATTTACTTCGTATGGTCTGGTCTCATGAAGTTTTTTAGTAAGCAAATCAACTGAAACTATTGCCTGCCACCCTAATCTTGTAAAGTTAGAGTTGATCATCTGAAGTTCATCATAAAACCTTGCATCCTGATTAGGGGCGTAAATAGCGACTGATTTAAAGCCTAACTCATCCAACACCAAACGGTGGAATCTATTATATTGACCAAATCGACAAGGGCCAGTACCTGAAGGCATGAAAAAGGCAGCTTTTTTGGGATCAAAGTCTTTCATTTTTGTAACCTTAACCATATCTCCTGTCGTTAATATGCATGGAAAGCATTCCTTACCAGTTGTAAGTTTTCTTCCCCAAAAAAGTGTTTCTTCATCAGATTCAGGGAAAACCCTTGCATCTACACCATTGGCCTGAAAAGCTGCTGCTAAGGCAAAAGAGTGGTCACACATATATGGTATATATAAAATTTTCTTCTCATTAGAAACTCTTTGTTTTGTAACAAAATGTATCTCTTTTTTAGGTATAACTCTAACATTTTTTAGACTATCCAGAAAAGCTTCACACCTTGTAATTGCACCTGCATCTGCACTGTGTTCATCTATCTCTAATGTTAGATATGGTTTTGGAAGCATAATCTGCCTGAAAAAATGGGCTATAAAAGAATCAGCTCCACAACCAAAATTTGTGATATAAATTGCATACAAACGTGGGTCATCTTTGATCACCTTTGCGGTTGCAAGTATTTTTTGACCATATCTCCAATACATCTCCTTGATATCTTCGGTAATAGGAAGCATACTTTGAGGGATAAAATCCATAGGAATAGGAAGCACACCCAACTCTCTTAATTTTTTAGGTATGTCAAGATTTACACCTGCATCACAACTATTATAAGGTCTTCCTACGATTACCATTGCCTTTTCATCAGGCTTAAGATTTTCTAAAATCTCTTTCCCTCTTTTCGCAAGCTTTGCATAAAAACTATCCTGCGCATCTTTTGCCTTTTTCATAGCCTTTTTAATATGTAATCTATTTCTTCCTATCATTTTACCCAATTCAACAAGGTTTTTATATAACACCTTTTCTCCTTTGTTGAAAAAGACTACTGGCTGAATTACCCTGGCACCATACTCTTTTGCATCAATTGAGGAATGTACAGTATAGGGAAAAGATTGAGTATAAGGACAATTTTGACTGTTTGGTATATCTGGAGAAATAGGAGGAAGAGCAACTATACTTGGTATAAATATATCCTTTATTCCCTTTTCTAAAAGATTTAATACGTGACCATGTGCAACCTTTACAGGAAAACAGGTTTCAACAACTACAGTCTCAACACCTTTTCGGATTACATCTTTGTTGGTAGGATCTGAAAGAACTACCCTATAACCTAAGGCATTAAAAAATGCTCGCCAAAAAGGAAATACTTCATGAAAAAGAAGCGCCCGAGGAATACCAATTTTTGGAGCATCTTCTGGAAGTTCCTCATCATTTTCACGGCTAAAGATCATCTCCTCTCGTTCTTTGAAGAGATCAGGTATACCTGTATCTTTTTTTCTTCTCACAACATCATACTTTTCGCATCTACTTCCATAAAATAGAGGAGGTTCTCCTTCAATACTAACCTTACGAATGAGACAATGGTTTGCACAACCTTTACACTCAAAAGAGGTAAGAGTATATTTACGATTGCTAAGATCAAAGCCTTTAAATCTGCTTTTTTCCCAAGTTCTTTCTCTCTGTGCTAAAATAGCAACACCAATTGCCCCTGTTACATCATGATTTTCAGGAACAAAAACCTCTTTTCCTAACCATTGTCTAAAAGCTGCGACGACTCCTTTATTAAACGCAGTCCCGCCTTGGAAAAAGATCCGTTTTCCTATCCTACGATCTCCTACAACACGGTTAATATAATTTTGAACGATTGAATAAGCTAATCCTGCAACCAAATCAGGAGTTTTAGCACCTTGTTGTTGATGATGCACAAGGTCTGATTCTATAAAAACCGTACACCTCTCTCCCATCTTTACTGGCTCTGGCGCAGATAAGGCAAGATTACCAAATTCCTCTTTTATAGATATTCCTAATTTCTCTGCTTGCTCTTCAAGAAAACTCCCTGTTCCCGCAGCACATGCCTTATTCATCTCAAAATCAACAACAGCACCATTATCTATACTTATATATTTTGAATCCTGACCACCTATTTCAAAAATGGTATCAACTTCCGGATCGATATCTATAGCTGCGGTAGCCTGAGCTGTGATCTCGTTTCTTACAATATCAGCCCCAACAAAATCTCCTGTTAGATATCTTCCTGAGCCAGTGGAACCTACCCCCATTATAATTACCTTATCTCCGATTTCTTCACCTATAGCCTTAAGTCCAGTACGTATTGCTTCGATTGGACGGCCTGCTGTCATTAAATATTGTTTTGCTAAAACCCTATGTTGCTCATCTATTACAACAAGGTTAGTGGATATTGAACCAACATCCAACCCAAGGTAAGCAGGAATCTTTTCTTGTTTTAAAGGGTGTTCTTTAATCTTTCTTTTTATATAATAAAATGGCGGAAGGGAAAGTGGTTTCATCCCCTTTTGCTTTTCTATTTTATGTAAAATATAATCTTCTAAAACATCAATTCCATTATAATCCTTTTTTTCTTCTTCCTGTGCTATCAAAGCTGCCCCAATAGCTCCCATAGATGCATGATGCTTTGGGATAATAAGTTCCCCTTCCTTTAGATCCAAACTCTCTCTAAAAGCCCTTATCATTCCAATATTAGCAGCTACACCACCTTGGAACACTATTGGCTTTTTCATTTTCTTACCTTTTGCAATATTACTAATAAAATTTCTTGCTAAAGCAAAGCAGAGCCCTGCAACTATATCATAATCAGGTGTTGCTATCTGCTG
>JAFDIG010000093.1 GCA_019308145.1 Deltaproteobacteria bacterium
GAAGAGGGAGTAGTATTTCACTTTCTTGCAAACCCAACAAAGATTTTGGCTAAGGATGGCAAAGTTATTGGAGTTGAGTGTATAAAGATGGAATTAGGGGAGCCAGATGAAAGCAGCAGAAGAAGGCCTATTCCTATAGAAGGTTCAGAATTCTTTATGGATACAGATATTGTTGTACCCGCCATTGGTCAGGCAGTGGATTTAAGCTTTCTTGAAGAGAAAGATGGGGTTGAAACAACAAGATGGAATACTATTATAGCAAAAGAGGATACATTTGAAACATCAGCACCTGGTATTTTCTCTGCTGGTGATTGTGTAACAGGTCCTGATGTTTTAGTTAGGGCAGCAGGAAATGGTAGAAAAACTGCTGAAAAAATTCATCAATACTTAACAGAGGGTAAGGTAACACTTACTGATAATGATATAATGGAAAATCTTATTGCAGAGATCAAACCTTATGATAAGGATGAAGATGTAGGTTTACTTGGTGGAAGAAAACGTCTGCATCTTAAGGCACTTCCTCCTGAGGTCAGAAAGTGGACCTTTGATGAGGTTGAGCAAGGATTTAAGGTTACAGAGGCAATGAAAGAGGCATCAAGATGCCTTAGGTGTTACCGAATAGGGCTTTTTGCTATTTAAAACCTAAAGATGGGAGTTGGATGGCCATGACGGTTGAGTTGACCATAGATGGAAAAAAGATCACAACTTCAGAAGATAAAACCATTCTGGAGGCAGCAAGGGAAAACGGCATTTATATTCCTACATTATGCTATCATTCAAAGCTTTCCCCCATTGGATCGTGCAGACTCTGTGTGGTTGAGATAGAAGGTGTTGAGCATCCTATGGCATCCTGCACAACTCCAGTTGCACCAAATATTGTGGTAACTACCAAGTCAGAAAAGCTTGATAAAATAAGAAGAGATGCCTTAAAACTAATGCTTGTAAACCATCCATTAGACTGTCCAATATGCGATGCAGGTGGCGAATGTGATTTGCAAAACATGGTTTTCCAATTTGGAATAGATCAGGTTGAATATAAGGCAAATAAAGTTGAAAGAGAGGAGATACCCTTCTCCACACCTTTAATCCGTCATTGGCCAAACCGCTGTATATTATGTGGCAGATGTGTTTGGGCTTGCAGGGAAATTACTGGTAATAATGTATTAGAGATTGCAGAAAAAGGTTATGATTCACATATAGAGGCTATTTATCCTGAAAAGTGCCTCTCATGTGGTGAATGTTTATCAGTATGCCCTGTTGGAGCGCTTACTGATAACCTCTCTCCTATAAAGGCAAGAAAATGGCAGGCTAAACGTACCCTAACTACCTGTAATCATTGTAGTGTAGGGTGTCAACTTGAAATCAATACCTTTGAAGACAAGCTTATAAATATAACAACCAAAGAATCAGAAGGAACAAACAATGGATCCCTTTGTGTCAAAGGAAGATTTGGACACGATTATATTCATAGTGAGGAAAGATTAAAACAAGCTCTTATAAGAAAAAGGGAAGACCTTATCCCAACAGATATAGACGAAGCTATCTCCTTTGCTGCGAAAAAAATAGGAGAAATTAAAGAAAAATATGGATCAGATGCATTTGCAGGTGTTGGTTCTGTTCATCTTTCAAATGAAGAGAACTATATATTTCAACGCTTTGTTCGATCTGTCATTGGTACAAATAATATAGATTCCCTTGCATCTCTAATCTTTGAACCGTTATCAGAAGCCCTTATCCCTGTGTTAGGAATGGGGTTAATGACAAATCCCCTTAATGATCTGCTTTTAAGTGATGTAGCAATAGTAATAGGAACAGATCTGGATGGAAATCACCAAATAGTTGCCAATAAATTGAGATGGGCAGCTTATCATAACGATCTAAAGCCGGTTATAGTTGACCCACGTGAAATTAGCTTATCAAAAGGCTTTGCAAACGTTTGGATGAGACCAAAACCATCAACAGATACAGTATGGATCAATGGACTTATTAGAGAAATTATTAGCAGAGGACTTGAAGATAAAGATTTTATAAAAAAACATACAAAAGGTTTTGAATCATTAAAGAAATTTGTTGAACAGTTCACGCCTGAAAAAGTTGAGGAGATAACAGGTATTGACCAAAAAGATCTAAAAGATGCAGCCCAACTTTTTGGTGAGGCAAAGGCTGGTGCAATAATATTTGGATCAGGAATTATTGGACAGAATGATTCGGTTTCTGCAATACGCTCTTTAGGACATTTAGCACTTATAACAGGAAATCTTGGAAAAAGAGGTGGAGGTCTTTATCCAATTCTTCCAAGATGTAATACTCAGGGTGCTTGGGATATGGGGCTTAATCCTCTTTATTTCCCAGGATATCAACCAGTTACAGATGATGGTGCAATCAAAAGATTCAAGAAGCTGTGGGGTTTACCAATAAAAAATGAAAAGGGTTTATCTTTAGTTGATATATTCTTAAAAGCATCTGAAGGAAAAATTAAAGCCATGATCATCATGGGGGAAAACCCTCTTGTTACTTTCCCTGATTCTTCTCTTGTAAAAAAAGCAATTGAAAATCTGGAATTTTTGGTTGTGATCGATTCTTTTCTTACAGAAACAGCAGAACTTGCTGATATTGTTATTCCTGGTGTGACCTTTGCTGAAAAGGATGGAACTTTTACAAGTTGTGAAAGACGTATCCAGAGAGTTAGAGCAGGGTTAAAACCTCTTGGTGAAAGTATGGCAGACTGGGAGATAATAGCAAAGATTTCCGAGATGATGGGGCATCCCATGAACTTTTCTACCCCAAAGGATATCTTTGATGAGATAGCAAAGGTTACACCTTGTTATGGAAACATTACCTATGAGCAGCTGGATGAAAAAGGCGGTGCATGGTGCTATTTAGGGAAAACACCTCGTCTTTTTGAGGATGGATTTCCTGGTGGAAAGGCAAATTTTTTAACAGATGATATAAAGCTTCCTCAAAAAAAGGAGAACAAGGAATTTCCGATTTCTTTAACAGTTGGGGGTAACTTTTATAACTATCTTATAGGGTCTAAAACAAAAAGAGCAAAAGGATTAGCTCTTGTATATCCTGATAATTTTGTCCTAATAAACGATGAAGATGCTGACAAAAAAGGTATTAAAGATGGTGATATGGTTGTTATAAAAACAGAAAATGGAGAATTAAGTCTTCCAGCAAGAGTAAATTCAAATATTATACCTGGTGTAGCACATTTAAAGATTAGTTTTAATGATATAGATGTAGGAAAACTCTTTAAAGCAGATAAAGCTATAGTACCCTATAAAATCGTTAATGCGTCTATTGAAAAAGCATAGGGGGATTAAATGCTCTTTTTTGTAGTAGAAACTGTTATAAAAACAATTGTTGTTTTTGGTGTTTTTCTTCTCTTCTGTGCATATCTTACATTAGCAGAAAGAAAGATATTAGGTCATATACAGGTGCGAATAGGGCCAAATAGAGTTGGCCCATGGGGTTTACTTCAGCCTATTGCAGATGGCTTAAAGGCCCTTTTCAAAGAAGAGGTAGTCCCCGAGCGTTCTGATAAAGTGCTTTTTATTATAGCACCTATGATTTCGGTATCTATGGCTTTGTGCCTTATGGCAGTGATACCATTTGGAGATCATATAACCCTTTTTGGGAAAAAGATAAATTTGGTCATTGCTAATTCAGAGATTGGACTTTTATATCTTTTTGCGTTTGCATCTCTTGCAGATTATGGTGTAGTTATTGGGGGCTGGTCATCATATAATAAATACGGGCTTTTAGGAGGATTAAGGGCAGCAGCTCAGATGATCAGTTATGAGATAGCATTAGGGCTATCCTGTGTTGGCGTGATAATGATTTCAGGAAGCCTTAATCTTGTTGATATTGTTAAAGCTCAGGCAGGTGGACATTGGAATGTTATATACCAACCCATTGCTTTTATATTCTATATAATATGCGCATTAGCAGAGATCAACAGAACACCTTTTGATATGCCTGAAGCAGAAAGTGAGCTTGCTTGCGGATATAATATAGAATATAGTAGCATGAAATTCTCCCTATTCTTCATTGGGGAGTATGCTCATCTAATGATCGTAGCAGCAGTTGCAACTACTCTATTTCTTGGTGGATGGCATGGGCCTTATCTACCCTCAGTAGTTTGGTTTTTAATTAAGACATTTTTAATTGTATTTTTCTTCATGTGGCAGAGGGGAACATTTCCAAGACTTAGATATGACAGAATCATGATGTTAGGATGGAAAGTACTATTACCTCTAACTTTAGCAAATATATTTGTAACAGGGCTGGTTATGGTGCTGGCCAGATGAGGTTTTTAAAGATGATAGTTCTCCCTTTACTTAAAGGCTTGAAGCTTACTTTAAAAAGGTTTTTAAATCCCTTTAGTATAATAACTATTCAGTATCCTGAGAAAAAGAGGGAGGTTTCACCGAGGTGGCGTGGGATTCATTATTTTGCTAAGGATGAAAAAGGCGAGACTAAATGCGTTGCTTGTGGACTTTGCCAAGCAGTTTGTCCTTCAAATGTAATAACTATCGAAGCAGCAGAAGAGCCAGGTGGAACAAGGTATCCAAAACGTTTTTTAATAAATCTAACACGTTGTATTTTTTGTGGTTTTTGTGAGGAGGTTTGTCCCAAAGATGCAATAAAATTGGGCAGAAATTATGAATTTGTCAACTATAAAAGATCTGATTTTATCCTAAACAAGGAAGATCTGCTCAATTATGATTTGGTTAAACCTTAATTGTTCACAAAAGAAAAACAGAACAGATAATTTAGGTTAAAGGGTTAAGCCTAAAAATAAAAAGTAAAAATTTTTATTACTTATATTTAAATATTAATTAATTTTATATTATTTTGAGTTTTTTAAGCAATATTTAAAAAATTTTTTTAGTTAAAAAAATTATGCTTTATTTTTCAGTTAGAATTGATTAGGAGTTATCATGGTTGTAGGTATCTTATTTAAATGGTGTGTGTTTCTTGCCATGTCAATGGGGGTTATATTTGGTGGATTAATGGTAATAAGCCGTAGAAATCCGATACATTGCGCTCTTTTTATGGTTATGAGCTTCTTTTGTACAGCTGTTCTTTACCTCATTATGAATCAACCTTTTATTGCGGTGCTTCAGGTTCTGGTTTACTCTGGTGCTATCATGATGCTCATTATCTTTGTAATCATGCTTCTTCGTTTAGAAGAAGAAAAAATAGCAAAGCTTAAGTTTTCCTATACAAAATTAACTGGTACTATTCTTGGTATTATATTCTTCTTTCAACTTTTAATGGGGGTTATAGCACCTCTAATTGGAAAAACAGGAAAGATCACAGCTGAAGTAATAGCAAAAGAAGGCAGCACTGTCATTATAGCAAAGGAACTTTTTACAAGATATCTTCTGATATTTGAGCTTTCATCTGTGCTTTTATTAGTCGCTATTATTGGAGCTGTGGTTTTATCAAAAGGAAAATAAGGGAGTTTTGTTATGCATTCTTTTCCAGATGTACCATTTCATGCTTATGCTACTGTTGGAGCTGGATTGTTTATTATAGGAGTAATAGGTGCTCTTATAAGAAGGAGTGCTATTGTAATTTTTATGTGCATTGAACTAATGCTTACTGGTGTCAATATAACTTTGGTGGCATTATCTAACCGCCTTAACTCTATTGATGGTGTAATGTTGATGTTTTTTGTGATGATTGTCGCAGCTGCTGAAGCTGCTATTGGGTTGGCAATCTTTGTACTTCTTTTTAGAAGAAGAGGTACTATAAAGGTAGATGAAATTAACTTGTTAAAAAAATAAATATTTCTTATATAAAATAAAATTAAAAAATCCTTATTATATATTTTTGATTACCATATTTTAGCCTGAATTGATTAAAAGGGGTGTTTCATGCTGGATTATGTTTGGTTGATACCATTTTTCCCTATGTTGGGTTTTTTGATCAATGGTCTTTATAGTAGATGGATACACGCAAGTAAAAAATTCGTAAGTTGGGTTGCCTGTAGTGCTCTTGGGTTATCATTTTTAAGTTCTGCTCTTGTTTTTATATCCATGTTAAAAATTTCTCCTGAACATCTACCTTATCAGGTTAATATCTTTGACTGGATAGTTGCGGGCAACCTTAAAACAGTTGTAGGTTATCAAGTAGATGCTCTATCAATGGTAATGGCGCTTGTGGTTTCAGGGGTTAGCTTTGTTATACATATATATTCTGTTGGTTATATGCATGAAGATCCTGACTTTACACGTTATTTTACATACTTAAACCTCTTTGTTTTCATGATGCTTACTCTTGTCCTTGCCAATAATTTCCTTTTGATGTTTGTTGGCTGGGAGGGAGTTGGTCTTTGTTCTTATCTGCTTATAGGTTTTTGGTTTGAAAAGGACTCTGCTTCTAATGCGGGTAAAAAAGCTTTTGTTGTAAACAGGATAGGCGATTTTGGATTTCTTCTTGGTATGTTCCTTATATTTGTCCATTTTGGAACTTTTGATTTTACCGAAGTTTTTAGTAAGGCGCCTCATACCATTAATACCGCTTTAGCTACCGCGATTACTATTCTCCTTTTTATTGGGGCAACTGGAAAATCTGCACAACTACCCCTTTATGTTTGGTTGCCTGACGCCATGGAAGGTCCAACCCCTGTTTCATCTCTTATTCATGCTGCTACAATGGTTACCGCAGGAGTTTATATGATCGCTCGTTGCAATGTCCTTTTTTCAATGGCACCAATAACGATGGGAATTGTAGCAACAGTTGGAGCACTAACTGCTATTTATGCAGCATCTATGGGGTTTTTCCAATTTGATATAAAAAGGGTTTTGGCTTATTCCACTATAAGCCAGCTTGGATACATGTTTCTTGCGGTTGGTGTAGGTGCGTACAGTGCGGGGATCTTTCATCTTATGACACATGCATTTTTTAAAGGTCTTCTCTTTCTTGGTGCTGGCTCTATAATGCATGCGTTAAGTGGTGAATTGGATATGCGAAAAATGGGAGGATTAAGAAAAAAGGTTCCTATAACATTTTATACATTTTTTGCTGCTACATTGGCTATATCAGGCTGTCCTTTCTTCTCAGGCTTTTTTAGCAAGGATGAGATCTTATGGCAAGCATTTTCAAGTCCACATGGTCATTTTCTGTTATGGCTTATAGGGGTCGTTGCTGCAGGGATGACAGCATTTTATATGTTTAGATTAGTCTTTAATGTATTTTTTGGTGAATGCAGGGCAGAGGAAGAAGTAAAAAAACATATACATGAGTCTCCACCAATTATGACTATTCCTTTAATTATTTTAGCAATTTTATCAGTTATAGGCGGTTATGTTGGCGTTCCTCATGCATTAGGTGGATCAAATCGCTTTCATAAATTTTTAGAACCAGTGGTTGGACCAGGCCCAGGCTCTGCTGTTGAACATGCAAAAATAAATTTAAATTCAATGGCTTATGCAGCTGAACATGGAACTCATGCAGCACATTCTGCTTCCCTTGAATATATATTAATGCTTATCTCTATTATCTGTGCAGCTATAGGAGTATGGATTGCTTATTATTACTATATAAAACATTACCCAGAGAAACCAAAAGAGATGGTTGAGAAATTTAAAGGAATGTATACAACTATACAGAATAAATATTATGTTGATGAAATCTATGGTTATCTCTTTGTAAATGGTACTAAAAATCTTGCAAAATCTCTTTGGATTGAATTTGATGTAAAGGTTATTGACCGTACAGCTAACCTGATAGCAGAATTTTTCAGGTGGTCTGGATCGGTCATCAGGGTTATTCAAACAGGTTTACTACAGGATTATGCACTTGCTATACTTATTGGTGGTGTGGCAGTGCTCTACTATTTTCTAAAATAAAAAAGGAGTCCTTCTTATGGTAGAAGCGGGCTTTCCCATCCTCACGTTGGTAA
>JAFDIG010000094.1 GCA_019308145.1 Deltaproteobacteria bacterium
TGACAGAACTCAGCTTATCCTTGATATATTTGCCCAACATGCTCATTCAAGAGATGGTAAAGTCCAGGTAGAGTTAGCACAGCTAAAATATTTACTGCCCAGGTTGTCAAAAAAAGATATCGCACTATCTCGTTTAACAGGTGGAATTGGAGCAAGAGGACCTGGGGAAACAAAGCTTGAAATCAATAGACGAAGAGTAAGGGATAGGATCAACCGTCTTGAAAAAATATTAAAAGAATTGGCAAAAGGAAGAGAAATAAGAAGGATAAAAAGGAAAAAGAATAATATTCCTATTATATCTATTATTGGGTATACAAATGCTGGCAAATCAACACTTTTAAACTCTCTAACCAAAAGTCATGTGTTAGTAGAAAATAAATTATTTGCAACCCTTGATACATCGAGCAAAAGATTAAGGCTTCCAAGAGAAAGGGAGGTTATCATAACTGATACAGTTGGTTTTATAAGAGACCTTCCACCTGATCTTTTGGGTGCTTTTAGTGCTACATTAGATGAATTAAAAGATGCAAATCTTCTTTTACATGTTATTGATATAAGCAATCCTCGTTTTGAAAAACAGATAGAAGAAGTAGATAAGCTATTAGATAAATTAGGGTTAAAATATATCCCAACAATTTTGGTATTAAACAAAATGGATAAAATTGATCTTGATAAAAGAGAAGGTATTGCAAGAAGATTTCAAGGAATTATGGTATCAGCAATAAACCCCAAAAGTTTAGGACCTCTCCTTGAGGAAATTGATAGAGTCCTCTGGCAAAAAAGCGAAGAAAATTTATCTCTGTTTAGACCAGAGGTTCATCCATGAAGGAGTTACTAAACGAGATACTCCCCTTAGTTGAAAGACCAGCCCGTTATATTGGTAATGAAATAAATATGATAAAAAAGGATTGGGAGAAGTGTGAGCTTACCTTCTGCCTTGCCTTTCCAGATATTTATGAAGTTGGTATGTCCCATGTAGGATACATGATCCTTTATGAAATCTTAAATAAAGATAAAAGGATAGCAGCTGAAAGGGTTTTTGCCCCTTGGCCTGATATGGAGGCAATGTTAAAAAAAAATGGGCTACCCCTCTTTTCTTTAGAGTCAAAGAAACCACTTTATCAGTTTGATATAATCGGCTTCTCAATTCAATATGAGCTAACATATACCAATATTCTTAGAATGATAGAATTGGGTGGCATACCTGTTGAAAGAGAAAAAAGAGATTCTTCAATGCCTCTAATCATTGGTGGTGGGCCTTGTGTATCCAACCCTGAGCCTTTAGCAGATTTTTTTGATTTTTTTCTAATAGGTGATGGTGAAGAGACCCTCCCTATAATAACTGAAAAGATCATAAATTGGAAACATGCTAAACAAGGAAAAGAAACATTATTTAAAGAGCTATCAAAAATAGAGGGCATATATATACCCTCTTTTTTTTCTATAAACTATAATAGAAATGGTAAGATAAAAAGTATTGTACCTTTACAAAAAGGATATGAAAAGGTAAAAAAAGCAACAGTATCTAATCTTAACAAAGCAAATTATTTTAACACCCCTTTAATCCCTAACCTAAGACCTATTCATAACAGGCTTTCAATGGAGATTGCCAGGGGATGTCCTCACAATTGTAGATTCTGTCATGCAACTTTTATATATCGTCCCTTTAGGGAAAGAGAAGCCTCTGATATAGTTAAAAAAGTAAATAACTTACTTAAAAGATCTGGTTATGAAGAAATAGCTTTATTATCGTTAAGTTCTGGTGACTATTCCCAAATCCAACCTCTTCTTGAAACCTTAATGGATAGCTTAAGTGACAAAAAAATAGCAATATCTTTTCCTTCCTTAAGGGTTGGAAGCCTTAGTGAAAGAATGGTAAAAGAGATAAAGAGAGTAAGGATGACAGGCTTCACACTTGCCCCTGAGGCTGCTACACAGAGATTAAGAGATGTGATAAATAAACCAATTTCAGAGGAAGAACTTCTCCTAACTGCCCGATCTATTTTTGGTATGGGGTGGAAAACTATAAAGCTCTATTTCATGATAGGTCTTCCAACAGAGACAATTGAAGATATTAAAGCTATCCCTGAGCTTATAAGAAAAGTTATAAAACAAGCTCCAAAAGGAAATCGAAGAATAAGAGTAAATGCAAGCATCTCCACCTTTATCCCTAAACCTCATACCCCTTTTCAATGGGTAGAGCAAATTCCCCCAGAGAAAAGCAAAGAAATATTAGATTTATTAAAAAGAAAAATTCCTCGTGGCTCCACCAAGCTAAAATGGCAAGACCCAAATATGAGTTTATTGGAAGGCATATTTGCAAGAGGAGATAGAAGGCTTGGCAAAGTGCTTATTCATGCTGTGAAAAAAGGGGCATCCTTTGATGGATGGGGTGAACATTTTAAATTTAAGATATGGGAAGAAAGTTTTAAAGAGGAAGGGATAAATCTCGATCTGTATTTAAACTCAAGAAAAAAGAATGAAATATTACCTTGGAATATGATAGATACAGGAGTGAATCGTTCATTCTTATGGCGAGAGTATAGCAAGGCTTTAATCGGCGAGACCTCTCCTGACTGCGATTTAAATTTAAAAGGATGCCCAGGTTGTGGCGTATGCAATAAGAAAGATCTTGTTCCCATAAAAAGTGGTCCGCTTTTTGGAGAAAAAAAGGAAAGAATTAGCGTTTTTAAAGAGAATAGGCAAAGATATCTTATAAGATTTCAAAAGATAGGGGATTTACGATTTCTTTCCCATTTAGATATGGTCACTCTCATTCATAGAGCATTTAGAAGGGCAGAAATCCCTATTAAATTTTCAGAAGGATTTCATCCAATGCCATCCATCTCTATACCCCAGGCTCTTCCTGTTGGATTTGAATCTTTATGGGAGATAATGGGAGTAGAAACTATTGTTAAAATTTCTCCAAAGGAGATGAAAGAAAAAATCAATAGGGAACTTCCTGTAGGGATTCAAATATTAAATATTTATCCCTTTCCCTTGAAATTCTCTCAATATTTTGATAACTTAAAAGAAATTAAATATTTAGTTGTTATTTTTACCTCTGATAATAAAAAAAATGAATTAAAAGAAAATATAAAAAGATTTTATAAAGAAAAGGAGTTAAATGTTTCGGATGCCCTTATTAAAGAGAAAAAGACCTTGGAAGCGAAAAGATCTGTAATTGAACTCTTTTTAATAGATCAATTAGAAATAGATAATAATAAAAATATAGAATTTTGGATAGAGTCACTCGTCAAAAAAGATATTACAATTTTAAGGATAGGATTACAAAACCAAAATGGTCATTTTTTAAGGATACAAGATTTCCTTTCCCTATTTTTAAAAATGGATAAAAACGATATTAAAAAAGCAAGGATATTGAAAATTAGCCAGCATGGAACAATAGATCTTTGGGGAAAAAATGTTAGCACCAAATGAACTACTTATAAATGCAACCCCATTTGAAACCCGTGTTGCCCTTTTAGAAAATGGGCAGGTGGTAGAGATCTATATTGAGAGGACAAAGGATAGGGGAATCGTTGGAAATATTTATAAAGGAAAAGTAGCAAAGGTTTTACCAGGAATGCAAGCAGCATTTGTAGATATAGGACTTGATAAAGCTGCCTTTTTATATGTTTCTGACGTTTATCCTTATCTCGAAGAGTATAAAATACTTCTTGATAGTGCAGAAGATGAGGAAATAGATTTTGAAATAAGAGAGTTGAACTACAAAAGTGACTCCAATACAATGATAGAAGATCTTTTAACTGAAGGACAGGAAATTCTGGTTCAGGTTTCAAAAGAACCTATAGGCTCAAAAGGAACAAGAATTACCTCACATATATCATTACCAGGCCGTTACTTAGTTTTTTTGCCTACTGTTAACCATGTTGGTGTATCAAGAAGAATTGAGGATGAAAAAGAGAGAAAACGGCTAAAAGGGTTAGTAGAAGAGATAAAACCATCTGGCAGTGGTTTTATTGTTCGCACAGCAAGCGAGGGGAAAGGAAGAGAAGAAATTCAAGCTGATATGGAATTTCTTATAAAATTATGGAACAATATCCAACAAAAAAAGGAAATGGTTAAAGCACCTTATTTAATATATGCAGATCTAAACTTAAGTTTAAGATGTATAAGAGATTTACTTTCTTCAGATATTAACAGGATTATAGTTGATTCCAAAGAAGAGTATGAAAAGATCAAACAATTTATAAGTGAGTATATGCCAAATATAAGCTCTGAGGTAGTCTATTACCAAAACAGTGAGCCAATATTTGATAATTATGGGCTTGAGGCAGAAATAAATAAAGCTCTTGGGAAAAAGGTATGGCTTAAATCTGGGGGTTATATTATAATTGAACCAACTGAAGCATTGGTTGCTATAGATGTAAATACTGGCAGATATGTTGGCAAAAGAAATCTTGAGGATACAATACTTCAAACAAATTTGGAAGCAGCTAAAGAGATTGCTTATCAACTTCGTTTAAGAAATATAGGCGGAATCATAATTATTGATTTTATTGATATGCAAAAAGAAGCAAATAGGGAAAAAGTGTTTCGTACATTTGAGGAAGCACTAAAAAACGATAAGGCAAAGTGCAATATATTAAAGATTTCTGAACTTGGATTGATAGAAATGACAAGGAAAAGGACTAGAGAATCACTTGGGAGGAGTTTAAGTGAACCATGCCCTTATTGTGATGGTTCTGGCTTTTTAAAGTCAAAATGGACTATCTGTTATGACCTTTTTAGAGAATTAGAGAGAAACTCTTATGCAATTCATGGAGGTTCTATATTGATCGAAGTAAACCCTGATGTTGCGAGTCTGCTTTATGATGAAGAGAGAACAACCATAGAATATCTTGAAAAAAAACTAAATAAAAGGATTATAATAAAGGCAATACCAACCTTTCATCAAGAGGAATTCGATATAACTACAATATAAAGCCATGGAGGGATGATTTGATAGTAAGAAATTTTAATGATGAAGAAGTAATTGCGACAACCTATGTAGCTCATAGGGGTGGTATAGCACGTATGCTTTTAACATCTAAAGAGCTTGAAGCAATGGATTTTTTTGCTATTGCTCAACTTATGCCAGAAAAAGAGATTGAAACTCATATTGATCCATACGAAGAGATATATTTCATTCTTGAGGGAAGTGGTATAATGCAAGTTGGGGATGAATACAGAGAAGTAAAAGATGGGGATGCAATATTTATCCCAGCAGGAAAACCTCATGGTTTGAAAAATAATTCCGATAACCGTTGCACTTTCTTGGTAGTTGCGGCAACACCAAAATAGAGTAATTAGTCCACAAAAAAAATGAAGTATTAACTAATTAAATAACTGGGGGGACAAAAAAATGACGTGGTATTTATATCTTCTTGGTTTTTTATCTGTTGCAGTAGGTGGTTATATCATCCTTTACACAGATGAAACTCGCTCTTATTTTAAAAAGTTTATATCAGAAGATGAGAAAAAATTAAGGCTTTTAGGAATTATCCCTTTTATATTAGGAGTCCTTTTTTTTATCAGCGCATTTTGGGGAAGTGCTCTTACTTTTCTTATAATTTTATCTCTTTTAATGATTGCTAAGGGAATATTTATATTCTTAAATCCTAATGGTATGGCTAAAGCTTTATCTGACTGGTGGCAAAATAAGGCCTCAGATCGTACATATAGATTTGCTGGGTTAATAATGGTGATCTTAGGTATAGTAGTGGTATCAGCAGCTCAATAATTTTACTTAATGCTAATAAATGTAGGTGTTAAGATAAAAGGTAAAAATTTTTACTTTTTTATATTTAAAAGAATTTAGACCAGATCAAATAAAAGGTATTGCCTCTACTAATATTTTTAATCCCAATTTGGAGGCATTTCGAAAAGCAGAAGAAAAGAAGGCTGGTTTCCATATTCTTTTTGTAAAAATGTCAGAGACCACAAGAAGCCCTGCAATTTTTATCCCCCTAAATGCTGCTGAAGCAAAGAGGGCTGATGTTTCCATTTCCACTCCTAATATACCCTCTTCCCTAAACCTTCTAACCTTTCTCATTGTTTCTCTATAAATAGCATCTGTAGTCCATACAATTCCTTTATGATAGGGATGACCTTCCTGTTTTATTATTTTTTCCAAGATATCAATAAATTCCTTATCACCCTTAGCAGGTATCCCTTTTGGTTGATAATGATAAGATGTGCCTTCCTCTCTCACAGCCTCCTCTGGTAAAAGAAAGTCACCTGAGTTTATTCCTAAAGCGATTCCTCCACAATAGCCAAAAAACAAAACCTTTCTTACACCAAAAGCAAACATCTCTTCTAAAAGCATCACCGAGGCAGGTGCTCCAACTCCTGACCTTGCAATTATTATCTTTTCTCCGTCTACCTTTCCCTTGAAAATAGGTCTAATCCCTTCCCATCTTTCTATTTTCTCTCCATTACATAGTTTTGATAAAAATTTAAAATCACCTGGCAAAAAGGTGATAATTGCCTTCTCTTCAAGAGGTGTTAACCCTTTAGGATTTAAAGAATTCATCATCTTTTTGGGATCAACCAAAATATCCATATCAGAGGAATAAAAATCATCAATGAACCTAATCATCTTTTTCTTGAATTGTACCCCATCTCCTGCATTGAGGGCATTTCCATATAATTTGAGATGTTTCGTAACCACAAACTCTACATTGATATTTGTATTCATTCTCTTTAAAAAGGGAAAACATATCTTTAATCTCTTTAATTGCTTCTTCTAATTTCCCCATAGCCTGATAACTTTTTATTAAACTTTCTCTTGCCTCTTTTAAATTTGGTTTAATTTTCTTTGCTTGAAGAAACTGCTCAACTGCTTTTTCATTCTTTCCTGTATCAAGTAATTTCTTACCAAGAATAACCTTCAGATATGGATTTTCTGGATATTTTTTTGTCATATCTTCAAGAAACCTAAAAATCTTTTCATCATCATCTTTATTAAAAAGAGCTTTTTTTATGCGGGAAAATATATCAAAGGTGAGAGAAGGGGAAAAAATTATTACCTTTTCCCATGCATAAATCGCTTTTTCTATCTCTCCTTTTAAAAAATAAAGGTCCCCAAGATTTAACCAAGCATCTACACATTTTTCATCATATTTAATAGCATTTTCAAAATATTTTCTCGCATCATCTCTTTTCCCAAGTGCTTGCTTCTCTTTTCCATGTTCAGTCAAAAGATGCGCCAATACTTCCTCTTCTTTACTATTTCTTAAACTGGCAATTTTTTGTCTTATCTTAAAAGCCTTTTCCCAATCCTTTACTTCCTCATAGATATCTTCTAAGTGTATAAATGCTTCAATATTATCAGATGAAAATTTGATCACCTCCTTAAAGGAATCAATAGCACGATTAAATAGCCCTGCTTTTTTAAAATCCAAACTCAAATCAAACATCGCTTGTAACTTTATTCTCTGATCTAAATCCTCTCTTAAGACTATACTTTGGTGAATCCTTATGGCTCTTTCATATTCTCCTTGAGACCTAAAGAGATTTCCTAACATGATGTAAGCAGAAACCGTCTCCGGATTGAATTTTACAACCTTTATCAACTCCTCAATAGCTCTATCAGGTTCATTGCTTATTACATAGTTAATTCCTTTTATATAAGCAAGATCATCAGATATCTTTTTTTCCCTTTTTTGCCTGTAATCTTTCTTAAAAAAAGAAAAAAACAAACCTAAAAAAAGTCCTATTAAAATAAGTAATATATCCTTTAATTCAAAGGTGAAAGCAAAAGGGATCATCTATTTTTTTCAAAAGGTAAAATGGTTAAATTGGCTTATTTTCTTCTGAAGGGGAGACAGTCTTTTCCTCTTTTTTTTCTTGATAGATTCCTGAATCTGTGATGGGAAGACTTCTCAAAG
>JAFDIG010000095.1 GCA_019308145.1 Deltaproteobacteria bacterium
TGTCCAAAATGTATATGGTCACAAACAGCAAATCTGGCTTTCCTATCCCCAACAACAATTTTATGAACAACACCTTTTTTTAAAAATTGGTTAAGAATCCTATAAATGGTAACCCTGTTAATATTTTCATCTCCAATTTTATTTAATATATCCTCATGCATTAAAGGTCGATCTGAGTTAAGCAATGTTTCTAAAACAAAGATCCTCCCATTAGTTTTTTTCAAACCAACCTCTTTTAGAATATCCCTTGCGTCTCTTTTCATAATTTAACTCTTTTTTAATATATTCATCTTTTATTATAAATGCAACTTAATTGCAAATAGGATATAAAAATTTTATTAAGTTGTTTAAATCGTTTTTTCTGCATAACCTTGACGCATATATTAATCCTTGATATTCTTTATTTTTATGGATCAATTAAAAAGCCTTGAAGGCACTTTAGAGAGAATTGTCTACAGTAATGATGAGACTAACTTCACTGTTGCCCGCTTTAAACCAAAAAAAAGAAAAGAACTAATAACAATTGTTGGGAAATTCCCTCCTATTAATCCTGGTGAAGATGCAATTCTTAAAGGAAAATGGATATATGATAAAAAATATGGGGAACAATTTCTGGTAGAAACCCTGCTCCCTGTTACCCCCTCTACTCTTACTGGAATAGAAAAATATCTTGGATCAGGTTTGATTAAAGGGATTGGTCCTGTTATGGCAAAAAGATTGGTAGAGAAATTTGGGTTAAAAACATTGGATATCATAGAAAATAAACCAGAAATGCTCTCAAAGGTTGAAGGAATAGGCCCTCAAAGGATAGAGATGATCAAAAAGGCTTGGGAGGCTCAAAAAGAGATAAAAGAAATCATGATATTTCTCCAATCCTATATGATAAGTGCAAAACTTGCAGTAAAAATATATAAAAGATTTAAAAATGAATCAATAAATATTATAAAGAAAAATCCATATATATTAGCAGATGAGATTCATGGAGTAGGTTTCCTAACAGCAGATAAAATTGCAAAAGAACTTGGTATATCAAAAGAAGAAAGTATAAGGATAAAAAGTGGTATTACATATATACTAACTAAAGAGATTGAAAATGGCCACCTTTTTCTTCCAAAAGAGGAGTTAATAAAAAAGGCATCAGATCTTTTAGAAGTTTCACCAGAGAAGATAAAGGAAGGTATTAGTGAGTTAATAGAAGAAGGTAGAATCATAAATGATAATCTCTATAATGTGTATACTGAACCTATCTATTTGAAGCCACTGTATATATTTGAAAAGGAAGTTGCTATAAAGATTAGAGATATAGCAAATAAAGGAAATAGATTGTTTAATCTTGATCATGAAGATGTGATAAAATGGGCTGAAAATGAGGTTAATATAAAACTTGCATACCAACAAAAAGAAGCAATAAAAAAGAGTTTAACTGAAAAATTGATGGTTATAACAGGAGGGCCTGGTACAGGTAAAACAACCATAATAAAGGCAATTCTAAAGATTGCTATTGCTCAAGGGCTAAAAGTAGAGCTTGCTGCTCCTACTGGGAGAGCCGCTAAGAAACTTTCTGAAACAACTGGCAAAGAGGCAAAAACCATTCATCGATTATTAGAGTTCTCACCAAAGGAAAGAAAATTTTTACGCGATGAGGAACATCCTCTAAATACTGATATTATAATTCTTGATGAAAGCTCTATGATTGATATCATTCTTTTTTATCATTTCTTAAAAGCAGTGCCCAAAAAAGCCTCACTGATCCTTGTTGGGGATGTCGATCAGCTGCCATCAGTTGGTCCTGGTGCGGTTTTAAAGGATATTATAAACTCTAAAAAGGTCCAAGTTGTTAGACTTACTGAAATATTTAGACAAGCAAAGGATAGCCTTATAACAATAAATGCTCATAGGATCAATCAAGGTGATTTTCCTATTATAAAGGGTGAGAAGGGAAGCGACTTTTTCTTTATTCAAAAACAAGAGCCAGAAGAAGCGCTTGATACAATAAAATCACTGGTAAAGGAAAGGATACCAAAATATCTTTCATTATCTCCAATAGATGATATACAGGTTATAACACCTATGCACAAAGGTTTTTTGGGAACTATTAATCTTAATAAGGAAATGCAAATGCTTTTAAACCCTAATGGCAAGGAAATAGCAAGAGGATTTAAGATTGGTGATAGAGTTATGCAGATCATAAATAATTATGATTTAGAAGTCTTCAATGGTGATATAGGAAAAATCAGTGATTGGGATCCAGAGGAACAGATAATAACGGTAAGATTTGAAGATAAAACCGTCCCTTATGAGCTAACAGATTTAGATGAGCTAACACTTGCTTATGCAATATCTGTCCATAAATCTCAAGGCAGTGAATATCCAGTGGTTATTATGCCTATTTTAACTCAACATTACCTTATGCTTAAAAGAAATCTTTTATATACTGGAATAACAAGAGCAAAAAGATTAATGATTCTTGTTGGGACAAAAAAAGCAGTTGCTATTGCAGTAAAAAATGATAAAGTAGCAAAACGTTATACATTACTTGAACAAAGGATAAAAAATAAAAGTTAATTGATTTACTGTTTTAAGTATAAAATAGGAGAAAATGAAAATGATTCTCGCATACCCTATGCCTCCAGGAGAAGAGATCTTTGAAAGGATATCAAAACTAAAGGAAAAGATGAAACAACATAAGATTGATAGCTGCTTAATAGTTCAAAATGTTGATCTTTTCTATTTCTCTGGCACAATGCAAAATGGCTATCTTTTTATACCATTAGAAGGAGAACCAATCTTAGCAATCAAAAGATATGCCCCAAGAGCAATAATAGAATCTCCTATAAAGAAAGTCAGAGAAATAGGATCGGTAAAGGACCTTTCATCTGTTATCAAAGAGGTTGTTGATGAAATACCTAAAAAGATAGGAATAGAATTGGATGTTTTTCCAGTTAATAACTATCTATTTTTAAAGCAGATCCTTTTCCCCTCTGAAATAGTTGATTCATCGCCATTAATAAAGGATATAAGAAAGATAAAGTCTGCTTATGAGATATCAATGATAGAAGGAGCGTCTGAAATTGCAAAAAAGGTGTATGAATTGGCAGAAAAAACCCTTTCTCCTAATATAACAGAAATGGAATTTGCTGCCTTTCTTGAAGCACATGCAAGAAAATGGGGTCATCAAGGTTATTTAAGGATGCGATCCCTTAATTCTGAAGCTCTCTCATGGCATATTCTATCAGGCAAGTCGGGTGCAACTTTAAGTTATGTTGACGCACCTGCTGGTGGAATGGGTACATCTCCTGCTTTTCCTGTGGGTGCTGGCTTTAAAAAGATAAAAGAAAATGAACCCATTTTAGTTGATTTTATTACATGCTATGGCGGGTACCATACAGATCAAAGCAGAATTTTTTCTGTTGGAAGACTAAACAAAAAATTTATAGATGCATATGAAGCAACGTTAAAGATTCAGGATGCAATTTTAAAAGAGGCAAAGCCAGGGGTTAGTTGTGAAACACTTTATGAGATAGGTGTAAACTTGGCAGATAAACTTGGTTATAAAAATAATTTTATGGGTCCAAGAGATTATCAGGTAAACTTTATTGGCCATGGGGTTGGTCTTGAAATAAATGAATTCCCATTTATAGCAAAAGGACACGTCTATCCACTTGAAGCTGGTATGACATTTGCTTTAGAACCTAAAATGATCTTTCCTGATGAAGGTGCAATTGGTATTGAAAACACCATCTTAATTACAGATGATGGCTATAAGAAATTGACTGATATAAAAGAAGAGATAATAGAGGTTAAAAAAGAATAATTTTTTATAAAAGGAATTCTTTCCTCATAACTCTGCTTTATATTCCTTTTTTACCCCTATATTAAGATGAATAATCATTAATTTAAAGGATTCTTTGATTTAAAACAATGATCCTTATTAAAATAACAAATTAAAGATTTTTAGAATTTTTTATATTAATTTATTATTTTTCTTGAATTTTAACCAATAAACTTATACAATAAAATAAACTAATTAATTAAAGGAGGAAATATGAAACGCTTTTTAACTTTTAACTTTTTAATTATTTTTGTTGGATTGATCTTTATTTCGTCTGTATATGCTAAAAGAAGGTATCCTACTATATGGTGGGTAAATGGAAATGGCTATACTGGTACACTTCAATACAGAGTGAACTATACAAATAATAAGGTTAGTGGAACACTTCTTGGAACGCCAGTCAGTGGCTACCTTATAGGAAGGCATATTGTTTTACATCGTTATCCTCAAGGTAAAACCCAAATTTGGGAAGGCTGGATTATGGATCAAACTCGTGGAGCACCAGGGCTAATATCATACAAAAGGGAATATTTCATTGCTGGAGAAATAGTTGAGAATGGAGAAAAGATTTACCCATGGTATGCGCTACCTAAAAGAGCTCTTGGCCATAGGCCACGCCCTGCAATAAAAAGCTCTATCATTTATGCTAATCAATGGCAAAAGCATAGGTTAGGATTATGCTCTGCATCTATAGCTCCTGGAAAAATTTGTGTAAATTCAATGAAACCTGGTGGAGCATGGTTAACTACTAATCGACCCTATAATTTCCTAAGCAATTATACAGTTGAGTTTGAAATAAAGCTTAGACATAGGGATAATCACTGGCTTGTCCTTTATAGTGATGGCTTTCTCTTTTTGGTGATCGATTGGGGCACAACTTTAAAACACTATCAATTAGGAAAACCATATAACGTTTCAAGACCAATTGCCAATCTAAAGGCTGGTGTATGGAACAGTATCAGGATGGATGCCTATCCAAAACGAAGAACTTTTGATCTTTTCGTAAATGGACAAAAGGTTAGTTCAGCATATAATGTAACCGTGCCAAATCAATTCTACACACAAAATCAGTTTGTAGATTGCAATAATTGTATTGTTGTAGGAGACCCTGATGATATAACATATAAAGGTGGTTTATATAATCGTGGTAGTGCTTGTTGGCGAAAATTTAAGATTACAGAAAAACTTAAACCAGGAATTTAGTAATTAATTAAACCCAAAAAAGGGGAGAATTTTTCTCCCTTTTTATTTTTTATCCAAGCAAAATTTTTTTACTTTGAAAAAAGATGTAGAGAAGATTTTTATACACCACCTCAACAGCGTAAGACACCAATACTCGAAAAGGAAAAGGGCTTGGTGTGTATAATCAAAACTTTCAATCCTCATCTTAAATGATCAGCTTTTAGCCTTTTTCTTTAGCCCAAGATAATCGGCAATGCTTTTTGCATTGGCAGGCATTTTTTCAGGTTTATTAATGAGCTCTTCTTTTGGGCTAATCTCATATTCTTTTGAAAAACCATTTTCAAAATAGAGTTGTTGAAATCCAGAGAATTTCAATTGATGTGAAGTTGAATCAACAACCGCCTTCATATCATCCTTTATAATCTTCTTCTCTATTGCTTTTTTTAATCCTGCTATTGATTCCCCACCTTGAGTACATACAACATGACCATGTCTATTTGCTGTGATCATCCCATCCATAATCTCTTGTTCAGTAACCCTAATAGCAAAAAAATGGTCTTCAAAATGTTCTTTTACAAGATGATAAACCTTTGGGAAGGATACAGGATTTCCAATCATAGCTGCCTGAGCAACACTTGGCTTAACCTTTACTGGCTGATATCTATCATCTTCTCTCCATTTTACCACTGGATCAGCATGTTCACTTTGAACCCCTAAGATAAAAGGCAATTCCTCAATAATATCTAACCAATAAAGATTAAGAAATCCTTCCATGATAGCAGTAATATTGCCAGCATTCCCTATGGGGACAACCACTAAAAGATTCTTTGTATCAAAATCCATCTGTTGAGCTATCTCATATGAATATGACCTTTGACCATTTATTCTAATAGGGTTTTTGGAATTTAAAAGACATACATCGTAATTCTCTGCTAATTCCTCCACTATCTTCATACAATCATCAAAAACACCTGGAATTTCAATAACCTTTGCTCCTGCCCCTAACGGCTGAGATAATTGAGCTGGGGTTACTTTTCCTTCTGGAAGCAATACAACAGATTTAACCCTATCCTTTGGAAGATAGCTTAAATATATAGCAGCAGCAGCAGATGTATCACCAGTTGATGCACAGATCCCTAAAAGTTCTTTTATATCTTTTTTCTTTATCATATAATTGATAAAGCTGATAGCTGATGCCATACCCCTATCTTTAAAACTTGCAGAAGGGTTCAAACCATCATATTTAATAAAGAATTCTGTCCCAACCCATGAAGATAGTTCTAAATTAGCTTTTACTATAGGAGTATACCCTTCTCCTAAGTAGATCACATCCTCAAGAGGAATGATAGGAAGAATCAATTCATGATAAAGGAATATCCCTTTAAGAGCATCTATAGATAAACATCTTCTAAAGCCAAAGATCTTCTGCCATACTTTCCCTGGAATCCTTTTTAGATCATCAAAATTGAGGTCCTTTAGTCTTAGTAAACCACCACATTTTGGACATGTATATAAAAACTGCTCTATATCATAGATGTTTTCACATTCAATACATTCATAGACCATCTTAGGTTTGTGAGATGGTATTAGACCATTTTTAAACTCGACTGGAATATCATCTATATTCATCATATATCCTTAAATAAACATATTTTATTGAAAAAAAATCAATAATCTTTTTCATAATAAAGTAAATCCACTCATATTTCAAGAATTATAGGTACCAAATTCCTCAAAAAATCTTTTTCAAAATTAAATAAAAGTTAAAATACTCATCTAAAATTTATTGTTGACAAGATCAGATGAGACATCTAAAAAATTATTTAAAAGGATTAAATTTTTCAATTTTTTTTATTTCTTAAAAATATCAAAAAGTTTTTATGTTATAAAATATTAATAATCCTCTATATTAATAGAATGAGCTTTTATTAAAAAGAAATTTCTACATCTTTATTATTACCTATTATTATCTTTTAGCTTTATCTAAAGATGAATTCATTTTAAGATAATCCTTAAGATTATATATATTTTTGCATAATCTTTTTTAGAATTGTTGGAACAATTTAGTTTTTTTTGTTTCTAAAAGGTAAAAAACTTTGGAGGTTATTATGAAATTTAAAAAGATAATCGTTGGCTTTTTTATCTTTTTTATTATTAATTTATTCCTTCTTATTTCTTCGTCTTTAGCAAATGAGTCTGTAAAAATAAAAAAGATTGATGATCATAGCATCACTTTTCTATTTTCATCTTTACCTGAAAGTTCACTTGGTAAAATGATGGAGGTAGAGGTTAGAGATCTGGATGGAAATATTTTATCAAGTATGAAGATTCTCATCAATAACAAAACAATATGGGCAGATCTTCCTGCAAAATTAGATAAAAAAAATCTTGCAAACTATTTCATCAATTATTTTTGGGAAGGAGAAAAAGAAAAAACTTTTAGCCTCTTCTTTTTAAAAGATAAACTTGAAACTCTACTTGTAGAACCAAAAGCTTACTTTATTGGTAGTAAAGCAGGATTAAGGGTTATTGTTAGAAATCATTCAACCTCTCAATTTGTTAAGGATGCAAAAGTAACAATAAAGCTTAACGATACCCCTCTGTTTGAAGGCAGGACAGATGAAAAAGGCACCCTTTCCCCTTACTTTAAAATTCCATCAAACCTAAAAGAGGGTTTTTATAATTTAAATGTGAATGTTGAAACCCCTTTTGATACTGATAATGTAAATAAGCGGATATATCTTAAAGAGGGTATTAAGATACTTCTTTCTACAGATAAACCTATATATCAACCTGGCCAAACAATCCATATTAGGATGCTTGCAATAGATAAAGCAATCTTTTCCCCTGTAAAAG
>JAFDIG010000096.1 GCA_019308145.1 Deltaproteobacteria bacterium
CCACCTTGGAGATTAGAGATGGGGAGCTATGTCAGTTGGTTCCTTATATACTTTTTCTCTTATCGGGGCCTGGATCTATGATAAAGAAAAACACGATTTTTATCCCATGCTAATACCTAAGGAAAAACCAAAAACTAGGGAAGAGGCTTGTTTTTTACTGGCAAAATGGCACCTATCAAAACCTATCTTTCAACAGTTTTATCATCCGAAGTTTAAGATTCTTATGATTGACGCTATTGCAAAAATGGAATGTAGATAGAGGTTGCATAGGCTATGCAACTTAATCCCCTCCTCCACCAAGTGCAGCGTAAAGGGCTATGCGGTTTACGTATTTTGACATAATAAGATTAGTAAGTGCTTGTTTTGCCTGAAGTAAATTCCTTTTTGCATCAAGAACTGAAAAATAGCTATCTATTCCTTGTTTATATCTTTTTAAAGAAAGCTCATATGTCCTTTCAAGAGAACGAACTAGTTTTTTCTGTGCTTCTATCTGCTCATCAATCGTTGCCTTAATCGTAAGTCTATCCATCACCTCTTTAAAGGCATTTTGAATTGTCTTTTCGTATTGGGTTAGCACAATTTTCCTTTGTACTTTGCTGAGCTTATAAGCAGCCCAAATCCTTGGATCAAACACAGGGAGTGCTCCTTTTAAATTCAAATTCCATGTGCGTGCAGAGCCTTTAAAGAGATTGGATAGCTCGTCACTTACTGTTCCAATTGCACTGGTTAAAGATATAGACGGAAAAAATGCTGCCCTTGCTGCACCAATTCTTGCATATGATGCCTTCAATTTGTGTTCCGCAGCCATCACATCCGGTCTGTTTAACAAAACATAGGAAGAGATCCCCGGTTTTACCTCTTCAAAAGGATTTTTTTCAGGCAAACCTTTGGGAAGTAATTTTTCATCAATATGTGTGCCTACCAAAAAGTTTAATGTATTTATGTCCAAATTTATCAATTGTTTTAATTTGACCACATTCACTTTTATTGACTCCACCTCAGTCCTGGCCCTGTTTAGATCAATTTCAGTTGCCACTCCAGCATCATACTGACTCTTTACAAGCTCAAAATTTTCTTCTGCAGTCCTTAGCAACTCCTTAGCAATCTTTAGATTTTCCATATCAGCACAAAGTGTGAGATAGGCTCGGGATACCTCTGTAATTAGAGTTATTTGCGCTGCACGCCGGTTTTCCTTTGCCGCCAAAAATTCTTCCAAAGCCTCCTTTTTGTAAGAACGAATTTTCCCAAAAAAATCTATCTCCCACTCTGCAAGCCCAAAGTTAACACTGTATCGCTTTTCTGTATAAGCTTTCTTTGTAAATGATATATCCTCTGGCACTCTTTGTTTCTCTATACCAGATGTAGCGTATAAAGATGGATATAGTTCTGCAGCCTTAATCCCATATAAGGCTCTTGCCTGTTCTACATTTAATATAGCAAGTTTAAGATCTCTGTTATTTTTTAGGGCAAGTTTTACAATTTCCTTTAACTTTGGATCTTTTATAAAGTCCTGCCACTTTATCTTTGGTGCATTGGTTTCATTGCCAAAGGAAATATTCATATAAATTCCTTTATTCGGAAATTTCTTCTCTATTGGCATTGCGGGTCTTTTATATTTTGGAATAAAAGAACAACTACATAAAATGGTTAAGACCATAATTGTTACAGCTATATTTCTTCCCATTTATGCGTCTCCTTCTTGATGTTCCATACTATGTTTTATATCAACTTCTTTTCTACGCTTTCCGAACAGCTTATAGATAATCACATAAAATAATGGGATAAAAATTGTTGCAATAAATGTAGAGGAGATTGTACCACCAAGTACAACTGTTCCTATTGCATTTTGGGCCCCGGAGCCTGGTCCATGCGCTATTGCAAGTGGAAGGACTCCCATACCGAATGCAAATGAAGTCATAAGTATTGGCCTAAGTCTTAATTTACAAGCCTCAAGAACTGCTTTTATCAATTCATATCCAGCATCTATCCTTTCCCTTGCGAACTGAACAATCAATATTGCGTTTTTGGTGGTAAGACCAAGTACTGTTACAAGACCAATCTGAAAATATATGTCATTATCAAATCCTCTCAAACTGGTAGCAATTACTCCACCAATTACACCAAGGGGCATGGAAAGAAGTATTGCAATTGGAATTGGCCAGCTCTCATACAAAGCAGCAAGGACCAAAAATATTACAAAGAGTGCAAATGCATACACCAGTGGTCCCTGTTTTGTTGCCATTTTTTCCTGATAAGACAATCCTGTCCACGCATATCCAAAATCTTTTGGAAGCTTGTTTGCAAGCTCCTCCATGGCCTTCATTGCGTCACCTGTACTAAACCCTGGTGCGGGTTCCCCCCAGATTTCTATTGATGGGAAGCCATTATATCTCTCTAATTGCTGTGGACCATATACCCATCTTCCTTTTGCAATGGCTGAAAATGGAACCAGTTTCCCTTCTAAATTTCTTATGTATATTTTTCTTAAGTCTCTTGGCATCATCCTGTATGGGGCATCAAACTGGACATACACGGTTTTTACCCTTCCATTTTTCACAAAGTCATTTACATAAGCTGAACCAATTGCTGCAGCAATGTTGTTGTGAATAGAAGTAATTGGTAATTTCAAGGCCCCTGCCTTTTCCCAATCTATATCTATCTTATATTGAACAACAGGGTCCATTCCATTTGGCCTTACACGAACAAGCCTTGGATCTTTAGATGCCATGTAAAGCAGCTGATTTCTCGCCTCAATCAATTTTTGATACCCAACACCGCTATAATCCAGCAATTCAAAATCAAATCCTGCAGCATTTCCAAGCTCAACAATAGCAGGGGGCATAAATGCAAATACCATTGCATCATTGTATTTTGAAAATTCCCTGTTAAGCCTGTTAACTATTGCCTCAGCTGAGAGGGACTTATCCTTTCTCAAACTCCAATCTTTAAGTTTAATAAAACCAAGTCCTACATTTGGAGCACGCCCTGCAAAGGAAATACCAGCAACATATGCTGTAGATTTAATAGCTTTTTGTTCATGTGTATGAATGTATTTTTCAGCGCGCTTCAGAACTTTTACAGTTTGTTTCATGGTAGAGCCTGAAGGTAAAATCACTTGAAAAAGCAAAATTCCGCGGTCTTCATTGGGAAGATATCCTGTTTTCATATTTAAAAATAAATAGCCAGTTATACTCACAATTATCAAATAGATAATAATAAATCTGATTTTCCTGGCCAGTGTATATCCAACCACCGAGAGGTATAATTCTCTTCCTTTCTTTAATACCTTATCAAAAACTTTTAAAAATGGCTTAAAGATGAAAAAAGTCTTTTCATAAATAGGGGTCCCTTTGGGATATGGTTTTAGAAAAGTAGCACATAAAACAGGAGTCAACACAAGGGCCACCACAACAGAAAGTAGCATTGCTGCTGCAATTGTTACTGAAAACTGTCTGTAAATAATTCCAGTAGAGCCCGGGAAAAATGCCATTGGTAAAAACACAGCAGATAAGACCAATCCAATACCAATTAAAGCACCTGTTATCTCATCCATTGACTTGGCAGCTGCCTCCCTTGGAGGTAAGCCTTCTTCTTCCATGATTCTATCTACATTTTCCACAACTACAATAGCGTCATCAACCAGAAGTCCTATGGCAAGAACCATTGCAAACATGGTTAGGACATTTATAGAAAACCCAAGCACCCAGATTATGCCAAATGTTCCAAGCACAACAAGAGGCACTGTAATAGTAGGAATTATAGTTGCCCTAAAGCTCCCCAAAAATACAAACATAACGATGAATACAAGTATAACTGCCTCATATAAAGTCTTTATAACCTCATGGATGGCTGCCTTTGTAAAGAGAGTGGTGTCATAAGGATATACAACTTTAACTCCAGGTGGAAAATATTTGCTCATCTCCTTTAATTTTTTCTTTATACGCTCTGCTACTTTTAATGAGTTTGCCCCAGCCATCTTTCTGACCGCCAGAGCTGCAGCAGGTTTCCCATTGTATGCATCTTCAATATCGTAAAACTCTGTTCCAATCTCAACTCGTCCAACATCCTTGATAAGCACCTTTGAGCCATCTTCATTTATTTTTATAGGAATTTTGGAAAACTCCTCTGGAGTCTTTAAATAGTGCTGAACAATAATTGATGCATTAAATTTTTGTCCTTTGACTTCTGGGGCACCACCAAATTGCCCTGCTGAAACTTCTACATTATATCTTTTAAGAGCAGCAATCACATCCTCTACGGTCAAATTATATTTTATTAATTTGTCTGGATTTAACCAGATCCTCATGGCATATTCTGTTCCCCAAGTTACTACCTCACCCACCCCTGGTATCCTTGCCAGGACCTTCTCAATATTTGACTTTGCATAATCCCGCAAATCATTACCATTGTATCTACCATCGGTTGATATGAGCGCCACAACAAGCAAATAGTTTTTGGTTGACTTACTTACCTTTACTCCCTGTCTTTGAACAGGCTCAGGCAACCTGGCAAGGGCAAGCTGGACCTTGTTTTGCACCTTGGACCAGGCAATATCAGGATCGGTTCCTGGAGCAAATGTGAGTTCAATCCTACATTCTCCAGAAGAGCTTGATCTGGCATTCATATACCAAAGACCATCCAATCCAGTTAATTTTTGCTCCAGGATCTGGGTAACAGTGCTCTCAACTGTTTCAGCAGATGCACCAGGATACATTGCCTCCACTGAAATTACAGGAGGCGCCAGTTCTGGGTGTTCGGAAACCGGCAAAAATTTAAGTCCAAGTAATCCAAAACTCATGATTGCTATGGCTATCACCCAGGCAAAAACCGGTCTTTTTAGAAAAAAACGAGATATCATTTATCTCCTCCTATGTCACATATAAGCACTATCTTTTGTTTTGTCTTGAGATTTCTTTAACACTGCTTTTACTGGAACACCTGGTCTTATATATTGAAAACCCTTTACTATTACCCTATCATTTTCCTTCAGTCCTGATGTAACCAGCCACTTATTACCAATGCTTCTGTCAACGACAATCGGCCTTATAACTGCCCTATTTTGATTGTCCACCACAAAGACATAGGGATTTCCTCTGGTATCAAATTTTACTGCCTCTTCAGGAACCAGAATTCCATTTTCTATGACACCTTCAATAATTTTCACCCTAACAAACATATGAGGAAGCAATACCTTATCTCTGTTTGGAAACTTGATCCTCAAAATAACCGAGTCTGTGGTCTTATCCACAGTAACCTCATTAAATTCTAAAATTCCCTTTTCCGGATAAATAGAGTTGTCCTCCAAAATAAGTTGAACATTTTTGTCCATATCAGGGGTATATTTTAACAATTTTGAGGCCCTCTTTTTTCTTAACTCATATAATTCTTCTGTAGAGATTGGCACGTCTACATAAACTGGATCAAAATGTTGAATTATTGCCAAAGGAGTTGGTTGATATGCATAAACAACCTGTCCCTCTGTTATATATGAGCGTCCTATTATACCATCTATAGGTGCTTTAATATAACAATAATCCAGATTGATCTTTGCAGATTTTATCTGTGCTTTGTATAGCTCTATATTTGCCTTTAATTGATCTAAAGCAGCCTTGGTGTCATCATATACCTGCTTGCTAATAGAGTGAGTTTTTACGAGTTTTGAATATCTCTTGACTTTTTTTGTTAATGCAGGAAGTTTTGCTTCAGCTGCCTTTAAAGCCGCTTGAGCCCTTTCAAGAGCTGCCTCATATGGCCTTGGATCAATGATATATAAAAGATCTCCTTTTTTTACATAAGATCCCTCTTTAAAAACCCTTTTTAATATAACTCCACTTACCTGTGGGATTATTTTAGCGGTTTTATACGATGCAACCCTTCCTGGCAATTCCTTTGTTAAAGTAACCTTTTGTGGTTTTATTATTATATATGACACCACAGGGAGTCTCATTTGCATCTTAGTCGGAGTTTTATTTTGCTTACATCCAAATAACAGTGAAATAAATATGAAAACAAATGGCAAAATATATATTTTTTTCATAAAACAACCTCCATAAGGCCTATTTATTTATGAGCCTGTTCGAAAGAATTTTTCGAACAGGCTCTTTTATTCTATTGAATTTAAAACTATTTTTACATACGATGAAAGTATACGGTTAATCTCAGATTTTGTAATGTCTTTTCTTAATAAAATCTCATTCGTTAAAAACAAATCAAATATCATTCCCCTAAATGCCATGGCAATGATTTTTAGATCAAAATTTCTATTGCTATTTTTGTATTTAGAAAAAATTCTCACCAACAATTCATCTATTTGATCTATTAATTTTTGGTAAATATCTATAATCTTTTCTGAATATTGGTTTACTTCTGAAAATGTTATCATTATAAATTTCTTTTTTGACACCAGGGTATAATAAAACCTTTTTGCCAGCGAAAATAGCAGATCTTCTAAACTATAATTCTCTACATCCCTGATCATAGCCAATAAGTCAGGAATAATCGATTTGGTCTTTAACACCTCTTCAAATAACGATTCCTTTGTCCCAAAGATTCTAAATAGGGTCACCTCTGAAACCGATGCTGTCTTTGCAATCTCCCTTGTGCTGGTCCCATGATACCCTTTTTCTGAAAACAAGGTATAAGCAGCTTCAATTATCCTATCTCTGGTACTGAGTTTTTCCATTACATTCCACATGTAAGTAAGTAATCACTTACTTAATTTTACTTAATTTTTCGTAAAAGTCAATATGAAGGGTTTCAAATAGGAATGAAAAAATTTCAAATTACGGAGGTTGAGATGAAAAGGTACAGTATTTTAAAAAGAGTTATTGATGGGTTTATAACCCTCAAGGATGCAGCAGAACTCTTAGGTCTATCTTACAGACAGATCCTTCGTATCAAAAAAAGATTTATCCAAGATGGTATAGAAGGTCTCCTAAGAAAATCTTCTTAAAAGCCTCCCAATCTTAAAGTCAATCAACAGATGATTGATGAGATTCTTAATCTCAGAGGCCAAATTTATTATGATTTTAATATCTCTCATTTTAAAGAAAAGTTAAAAGAAATCCATGGAATATCTTTGAGTTACGAGACTTTAAGACAAATACTTATTAAAGGTGGTTTACACACGAGCCAAGGACTAAAAGATGGATTCTTCTCAACATAGATGGCTTGAGCATATAAGTAAGCCCTGGTGGCTTGTTGCTATGATAGATGATGCAGATGGATATGTGTATGCAGAGTTTCATCCTCAAGAGAGCACGAAATCAAATATGGAAGTTATTAAAAAGTATATCAAAAAAGAAGTATTTTTATGGCTCTTTATACTGACAGAGCATCACACTTTAAGACGACAAGGCATGGTGGTTTACATTATAATGTTTCTTTTGAACATGGAGACACTCAGATACAAAGGATACAAAGGGCTTTGAAGGAGCTAAACATAGAACTTATTCATGCCAATAGTGTCCAGGCTAAGGGAAGGATTGAGAGGCTTTTTAGGTTTTTTCAGGATAGGCTCATAAAAGAGATGAGACTTAGAGGGATTAAAGATTATAATTCTGCCAACGAGTTTCTTAAGGAAGAGTTTCTTCCATGGTATAATAAAAACTATACCCGAGAAGTAGAGAGCATGTATAAAGAGGTGTTTAAAGGGTTAAACTTAGATTTGATTTTTTCTTTTAAGTATTTTTCTCAACTTTTGCCTATGAATGGGGTAAGGGGTTTTGATAGGTGATTAGTAGAGGTTTGTGAGGGGTTAGATGGTTCAATAAGGATTTTTTATGACGGTCGTATGGTTAAGTTTGT
>JAFDIG010000097.1 GCA_019308145.1 Deltaproteobacteria bacterium
TTATTAAAGGCAAAAATCTTTTATAAAAATTTGTCAATAATACTAAATCTTTTATATCTTTTAACATGATACCTCACCTAAGTCAATAAAAAAGAGGGCATAAGGTTTGGTAATATTTAATATAATACAGAATAATGATTCCTTATATTAAATAAAAATTGTTTTTAAATATATTGGTTTGTTATAATAAAAAAACTTTTTAAAGGAATTTTATATGGATCTATTCTTTATCCATGGAATTGTAGATGAATTAAATAAAAAGCTTAAAAATGCTTTTATTAACAAGATCTATCAACTAAATAATCATGATCTTTTAATAAAATTAAGGCAACCTAAAAAACCTCTTTCTCTAATTATCTCAACCAATCCTTCTTTCTATCGCTTACATTTAAGCGAGAAAAAATATTTAACCCCCTCCTTTCCCCCAAGGTTTGCATCCTTTTTAAGAAAATATATCGAAAGCGCAAAAGTTGAAAATATCTATCATTTACCAAATGAAAGGGTTGTTTTTTTTAATCTATCAAGAGCAGGTTTTAATCTGAAATTAGTTGTTGAATTAATGGGAAGACACAGCAATGTATACCTTTTAAATAAAGATGAGATGATTTTGGAAGCATTGCATCCAATTCCTCAAAAAGTTGCTGTTAAAAAAGCAGATTCTGATGGTATAAGATATCATCCACCGATTCAAAATAGAATAAATATTGATACACTTAGTGAAAAAAATTTTTATGATATCATTTCATCTGGTGATCCAGATCTTATCGTAAAGAATGTTAAAGGGATCTCCTCCTTGATTGCAAAAGAAATCCTTTTTAGAAAGGATTATAAATGGTTTAAAAAACTCGCTTCAACGGAAATATTAAAGGAAGCAAAACCTTGTATAATCTTTTTAGATGAAGAAAAAAGGATTCTTTCCCCATTTCCTTTAAAGATATATGATTCATATAAAATTGAATTTTTTGATGAATTTAATCAAGCAGCTGATCAATACTATTTTGAAAAAACAGAAATAAAGAGTTTAAAACAAAAAAAAGAATCCCTTATTTCAATTATAAAAAAAGAGGAAAAAAAGGCTAAAAAATTAAAAGAAAAATTGATATTTGAGCTCAACAAAGCAAAAAAATATCTAAATTTTAAGGAATATGGCGAGATAGTAAAAATCAATCTAAAAAAAATAAAAAAAGGATTAAATGAAATCATTTTAGCAGATTTTACAGGAAAAGAAGTAAAAATTCCATTAGATCCATCACTCTCGCCAATAGAAAATATGAACAAATTTTTTAAGCTTTATAAAAAAGGGAAAAGGGGTATAGAAAAAGTTACTGAAAGAATAGAAATGGTCGAAGCTGATATTGCCTATCTTGATTCAGTTAAAAGTTTTATAGAACAAGCAAGAGATTTAATTGAACTAAATGAGGTAGAAGATGAGTTAATCCAAAATCAGATCATAAAGAAAAAGGAAGAAAAGACAAAAAAGGCTCACCCAAAAACTCCTTCTTTACCAATAAGGAGATGGAAAATAAAAGATGATATTGAGATTATTTGTGGAAAAAATAACTTGGGAAATGAACTGATCTACAGAAAACTCTCTTCCCCTGATGATATATGGATGCATGTAAGATCAATGCCTGGAGCTCATGTGTTAATAAAACCCTTAAATAAACAGAGCAAAATAAATGATGAAACTCTATTAATAGGTGCCGCAATAGCAGTATATTTTAGTTCTGCCCGAGATTCTGGCAAAGCAGATGTTGACTATACCAAAATGAAATATGTAAAAAAAATAAAAGGGGCAAAACCAGGATTGGTTACATATCGAGAAGGAAAAACAATTATAGGAGAACCAAAAAAGTTTATTAAAATAATAGAAAAAGAGATGACCTAAAATATTTTTATATATACTATAAAAAAATACTTTTTTAATAATCTTTTTATTTCCTTATCAACCCTATTTTTCGCTATACCCTTTAAACTAATTTCCAAATCAATAAAATCTACCTAAACTTTCTATTCACCTAAATAAAATAACAAAAAAATAATATTTATTTCGTTTTTAAGTTGATAAAGTTAGCCTAAGCTTGATTAGAATCTTTCAATCCAGTCTGATTACCTAAAAAGCTTTTCCATATCCTTTAATGGAAATTTTTCAAGAATTTTTAAAGCTTCTTTATAAGACAAACCCTTAAATTTCATGACAAATAAAACTGGAATATTACTCTTTTTATCAATTTTTAAAGGACAAACAATGCTCCCCTCTTTTTTCTTCTTTTTAAAGTGTACTCCTATTTTATGACCTTTAAATTCTTCAAATTTCATAAATTGCTCAGGGGTATCTATAGTCATTCCGCTCATAAAAGGTGCCCATCCCACTATAGCTTGAGGTCCTGAAAATATTACCACTTCCAAAGATAGTTTTCCCTTAAAATATGCCCTTTTAGCAGTAACAAATTCTTCCATCTGATTACTAACATTTATTCCGGTTGGCTTTTCTGCCTTCCAACCTGAGATATCAACAAAATATTTATAAAGATCACTATATTTAGGTATCTTAGCAAATGCTTGAAAGGCAAAAATGAAAAAAATTCCTAACAAAAGAAATAAAAAAAGTCTTCTCATGCTTTCTCCCCCAATAAATTATTAGTCTTAATTAGTCCGCAAAAGAAAAATAGAATGCAACCCAATCACCTAAAAAAATCTTTCTGTTCAGACACGTAGGGTCGGGTTTTACACCCGACCATTTAGTATTCTCTTTTGTTGGTGAGGTATAAAATCCGACCCTACAATTAATAATGAAAATTAAAAAAATAAAAAGTTTTCTTTTTAATTTAAGCTACTATATAATCATAACAAAGTAGAGTAACTGCTTTTAAAAGCAATTAATTCACTTTTGTATGAGCTAATTAATATCAACTCTCTTTTTTTTATATACTATATCAAAAATTTATTATTTTTGCAACTATTAATTCACCTTATCATTCAAAAAATTATTAGGCTTTTAAATAAATTGTAAAAAACCCTATTAAAAACCAAAAACAAATTAAAACTTTTTCTTCATATTAAAAAGTTATCCAGATTATAAACTTGATAAGCAATTCATTTTATGATAGATAAAAATTCTACTAGAAGTATACTTGTTTAGTACAAGGAGAAAGTAATGTCAACCAAAAATTTTAAATTTTTTTCTGAAAAAAGGCTTTACACATCCACTCCTTTTTCCATATGGGTTATAGGATGGATTGGAATGATAAATTCTATTCTCACATCGCTTCTTTCTATTAGCTTTCTTGCAAAAGCTATAATGCTTCCTGAAAAAAAAATATTAAATACTCTTTTACTCATTATTTTTCTTATTGCCACTATAATACTTTTTCTTTCATCACGAAGTTTATGGGACTTAAAAAAATGGCCTCGTCTATCTTTAATCATTGTTTTTCCTTTTTGTATTTTTACAGAGATACTCCTTCTTATAAAAAGGCCTGCATGGATTTTATTTAATTTTAAAAACACCTCTATGGAATTTTTAAACCTTTTTTGTGATAAAGGTTTTTCTATATATCATCTCTTTATTATTATGACAGGCATCTCTTTTTTCTATCTCATCTTTAGTAAAAAACTTTCAAATTTTTTGGATTAGCAAATGCTTTTAGAGATAGAAGATATACACTTTGGTTATCAAAAAGAGAAAATCTTAAAAGGAATAAGTTTCAGCGTTAATCATAAAGAATTCATTGGCATAATAGGCCCAAATGGTTCAGGAAAAACAACACTTTTAAAGCTTATAGGGGGTATTTTTAAACCACAAAAAGGGAAAATAAAAATAAAGGATACTGATATCAATAATTTTTCCAAAAAAGAACTCGCACAAATTGTCTCTATTGTTCCACAGATAAATTATCTCCCAACACCCTTTAGTGTATGGGATATTGTGATGATGGGAAGATCTCCTTATTTAAAAAATCTTCAATTTGAAAGCAAAAAAGATTTTAAAATCGTTGAAAAGAGTATGGAACTGACTAAAATTATAAAACTAAAAAATAGAACAACTGAACAGCTCTCAGGCGGGGAATTACAAAGGGTTTTTATAGCAAGAAGCATTGCTCAAGAACCAGAACTTATACTAATGGATGAACCAATTGCCTTTTTGGATTTGAAACATCAGTTAAATATATTTTCAATACTTAAAAAATTAAATAATGAACAAGGGCTTACGATTATAACAGTAATGCATGATATAAATATGGCAGCTCAGTTTTGTCATAGGATTTTAATGATAAAAAATGGGAAAATCTTTCAAGAAGGTAAAACTGAGGATATATTAAATAGCAAAAATATAAGCCATCTTTATGAAGTTGATGCTATGGTTGATAAGAATCCTTTTACAAAAAAACCAAGGATCACTCTTCTTATCTCATGATAGATAGAAAAGAAAAAGATATTACCGAAATAATAGAAGGTTTTAAGCATCTAATGGAAGGATATAAAGTGATAGGGATAAATTATATCTACAATTCTTCAGCAAAAGAGAGTCTTGATATGATCCGTAAGGATCTTGGCGATTGTAAAAGATGTATTCTTCATAAGACCAGAAAAAATATAGTATTTGGTGAAGGCAATGAAAAAGCATCTTTGATGTTTGTAGGAGAGGCTCCTGGAGCAGAAGAAGATATTAAGGGAAAGCCCTTTGTAGGAAAAGCAGGGGAGCTTTTAGAAAGGATTATTACCAAAGGGCTTAATATGCAAAGAAAAGATGTATATATAGGTAACATAGTTAAATGTCGCCCTCCAAATAATCGCACACCTTTAGCTGAAGAGATCAAAAGCTGTTTCCCTTTTTTAGTTCGTCAAATCTTATCAATAAGACCAAAAATTATAGTTGCACTTGGGAACGTAGCAGCCCAAACCCTTTTAGGAACAAAAGAAACCATTACGCAATTAAGAGGGCACTTCTTTACTTTTAAAGGGATCAAGGTAATGCCAACTTATCACCCAGCCTATCTCCTTAGAAACGAAGATAAAAAAAGAGAGTGCTGGGAAGATTTAAAAAAGGTTAAAAAAGAGCTTATGTTGTAGGTATATGATATAAAAGATAACGAGCAGGACCAATTTCCATTAAGAGGTCAATAAAACCTTTTATGCTTTCGTTAGCAATAGTTCGCCACCATGAAATTCTTCTTGGTGGATAAACTACATGTGGCTCTCCCTTTATTCCTGCCATTTTTGCTGCAAGCTCTATTGCATCATAAAGATTTCCAAATTTGTCTATCAAGCTAAGCTTTAATGCTTGTTCACCAGTAAAAATCCTTCCGTCTGCTATCTTTCTTACCTCTTCTATATCCATATTACGACCTTCTGCAACAGCTTTTACAAATTGTTCTTTTATATTATCTGCCATCTCAGATAAAAGAGCTCTTTCCTCATCAGTTAATGGTCGCGTTGGAGAGCCTATATCCTTAAATTTCCCGCTTTTTATTACAACGCCTTTTATCCCTATCTTTTTCATTAATTCCTCAAAATTGGTGAATTCCATTATAACACCAATGCTCCCTGTAATAGTGCCAGGATTCGCTAATATCTTATTAGAAGCAGAAGCGATATAATAGCCTCCTGAAGCTGCCACTGATCCCATAGAAGTTATTATAATCTTTTTTCTTTTTGCTTTTTTTATCTCCTCATAGATCTCCTGAGAAGCAGCTACCCCTCCGCCTGGCGAATTTATTCTTAACACTATCGCCTTAACACTATTATCTTTTGCAAATCTCCTTATTTGATCAGCAACAGGCTTTGAAGAAGAGATGAGCCCCTTTATTGGTATTACTGCAACCTTATCCCCTAATTTTAGTTTAAATGAACCACCACCTCTTTTAGGAATAAAAGAGACCGCAATAAATGAGAAAATAAAAATAGCAACAATAAAGCCTAAAACAATGTAAAGCCATGTATATCTCTTTCTTTTCATTTGGATCACCCTTCTTTTTGGTTTTATTTTATTCCAAATAAAATATTTACTTGGTCATTTAACCTGTCTTTTGCTTATAAAAATTTTTAATATTTTTTTATTCTTCTTTTTCTATTAGCTTAAAATAAATTTTTTCTGATGAAACCTTAACAAGATTTAGATAAAAACCTTTAAAGTCCTCTTTACTCACTTTATTAGCAAACTCTTGAGGAGAAAAAGGAGTTTTTAACCTAAAAACCCATTCTTCAGGTGTCATACTTGAAATTTTAACATTGTTATCAACTGCCCAATCTTTTTTTGCAATATCAAGAATGGATTTAAATTGAAAATATGTTTCTCCACCTAAAATGATTACATCTACTTTTGTGAGATGTAATGGCTTTCTTTTACGTATAAGTCCTATATTTAACAATGCCTCCTTTAACCTTTTTCTATTTACAGAAATCTCTATTGTGATCCTATATAAATCCTCTGAAGATAACTCAGAGATTATTCTATAATTATCAACAAATTTATTTATATTATCAAGGATCCCCTCCTCGATTAAATAAGTTTGTTCTTGATTAATCCAATTAAGAGCAACCTTTTTTACCGCCTCTTTGATCAAATTTTTAATGGCTTTATCTCTTGTCTCTTTTACGTTTTGATTATGAACCTCACTTGTAATAGAAAGAACAACAACTTCTTGATCAGAAGATAGTTGGGCATAACTTACAACAGTGAAAAATAAAAAAAATATAAATAAAATCTTTTTCATCTTTTTCATATCTCCATATGATTTTTTAGCTATTTTATGAGTTTCAAATCAATTATATATTTTTATTATATTAAAAAATACTTTTTATTTCAAACCTTGATTTTATCATTACATTGTGTTAATTTTTAAAAATATTATTTAAAAAAATTATAAAAAATTATATAAATTGTTTTGTAAAAAGCAAATTTTTTCCATTATACCTTATTTAATCTAAAATAATCTTAATATTTTTAGACCTATTAAATATAAAGGAGGAAAAATCAACTGCTGGTGAGCTGCTAAAAAAAGTTTCTGTTTGTTTCATTTTATTGGCTTAAAATAATGAAGATACTTACAACCTTTTATAAAATGAAAAAAGGAGGGTATTATTTTCGTTTTAAAATGATGCTCGAGGCCCTACTTGATGCTAATATCACTGTGCACTATGTAGCAGCCGAACCATTTAATTTAACAAACAAAAACCTTATTCCTCATATACTTCCAAACCCTTTTAAAAGTTATGGCATGTTTTTTAAAGCATACATGCTTATTGTTGCACCATTTTTCTGCCTAAGCGTTGCAAAAAGAGAAAAGGTGGATATTCTAATATCCTTTGGAACGCTATATGCCTTTATTCACTGGGCATGCAAAATCTTTAAAAAAATCCCGATGATTACATTTATAAGAATGGATTCTTCTTCTGAACTTATATTAGAAGGCTATAGCCCTTTATCTGTCTGGATTAATAAACTAATCGAAGTGATAGGAATTAGGCTTTCAAATAAAATAATCACAGTTAATTCTCACCTAAAAGAACAAATTCTCACCCGATTTAATAAAAAAGAAAATCAAATAACAATTCTTTACAATAATATTAATGTTCCATCGCCTAAAGTTCTTTCACCAAAGTCTATTCCTATCTTTAAAAATAAAGGGTTTCGATTAGTATCTGCTTCAGTAATGAACCGCCGAAAAAACTGGGAATTATTGCTTCAAGTAATGTTAAGACTTAATAAAGAAGAAGTGTCGCTTTTTCTTATTGGTGATACATTTAATCCAA
>JAFDIG010000428.1:0-2201 GCA_019308145.1 Deltaproteobacteria bacterium
ATGACACAGACAAAGGGATTTTGGATAACTTCTGATGAGACATTTTCAGCGGGAACAGAATATTTTATCGGTGTTAGTTTTTCTGTAACAAATAATCATTATTATGTGTTCAGAAATGGAGTGATAATTGAAGAGGGGACTCTTTCAGATGAGAGTAGGGATGCTATTACTGGAGATTTAAATATTGGTAGAGACAATAGGGATTATCGTTACTGGGATGGCAAGATTTGGGATGTAAGGATATATCAAAACAAAGCACTTAGTGTAGATGAAATGAGAATCATTTACTACTCAAGAGGCAACGACAATATTGTAGATGGACTTGTTGGTAGATGGCTGATGGATGAAAAGCCAGACGGAACTGCTACCTCTGGTGCTAATTCAGTGATTGATATATCGGGAAACGGCAATCACGGGACGCCGTATAACTCGCCAGTATATAGGAGTGCTCCAGTGAGATTAACAAATCCCCAGTTTAATTAGGAGGCTATTATGGCGAGAATAATCATATATGACGGACAAAACAGAGTTGTCAACTTCCTTCCCTCAGAGCATACTCCTTTATGGGAAGGAAAATCTAATGTGCTTATTAACCCTGAGGGGCTTGATGAGCTGATTAAAAAGAAAGTCCCCATAAAATACTGGAAGGTTGAGAAAGGCAGGCTTCTTGAGATGACAGATACTGAGAAGGCACAGGTTGACTACGAGAAACAGCAAAAGCTACTGGCAGAGGAAGAAGTGAAGAAGGATGTAACAAAGATGACAGACAAGCTGCTCAAAGCTGCTATTCTGGCGATTATAAAAAAGATGGGGTATCCCATATCAGATTTTAAGGCTGATGTAGCCAAGATATACGATACACTATAGAAGAAAAAAATGAGTTCCGATAAAGTGAACAAGAACGGTAAAATATACATAGCTTTAATCAGCGGTCTTTTTGCAGTCATAGCGGTTCTTTTGACAATAGTCTTTCAGAGCAGAGGAGAAGCTGTTGATTATTACGCAAGGCAAAAGGTGGCTGTCCACGATGAGATATTGTCCCAGATAAACAAGAGGCTGGACAAGATTGACCGCAATATAGAAAGATTACTGCAAAGAGACTAAAAAAGGGAGTAAGGATAAGAAGATGTTCAAGATACTTGAGCTTGTTTATCTTATTGCTCAATTTTTATGGGAACTGATTAAAAAATTAAAAAAGACTAAAGAATGATACAAAGGAGGTGATTTATATGCCAGCTTGGGCATACGGCGTCATAGCAACAGTTATAACAGCTGTTATCGGCTGGATTAAGTATGGAAAGCTTTCTTCACTTTTGAAGGAAGTGGGAGAAGCTCTTAAGGCAACAGGAGACTTCCTTGAGGACTTTGCAATCAAATACGAGGATAAGAAGATTCTTGGAGCAAAGGCAAAAACTTTATGGGAAGAATGGAAAGATGTGATAGGGATTTTCAGAGGCAAGTAAAAAAAGACTTCTACGCTCTTGTTGATATTCTCATTGATGACTACCTGAAAAAACCAACACTTTATAACTTTGGAAAGACAATGATAAGACTCTTAAAGGCTATCTTGGTATACCGCAAAAAGATAAACAAACCAAAACTTAACAAATAAGCTCCCTGCCATCTCACTCAACATCTTCTTTAATAACCAGAGATGGCAGGCAATAATTAGGAGAGGAAAATGACAAAAGAGCAATTACTTGAAGAGAACAGAAAGCTCAAAGATGAAATTATCGAGCTACAAAAAGAAATAATAAGGCTCAAGACAGGACTTGCCGAAAAACAGGCTGTGAAAGAGACTAAAATAGTTGAGAGGGAAATTATACGAGAGAGGGATTATCCCAGTTATCCTTATTATCCCATAATAAGTTACAAAGATGATACAGGGACACCACTACCTGATGATTTATACAAGATAGTGTGTTGGACCTGGAGCTAACAATGACCGAATGGCTTTTGAGGATATTTTTAGGTGCTGGAGCATTTTACCTTATCATTAAGGGAATATATGAGCTTACCTGGCTTACTGACTTGGTGGAGGTAAGGAGAAAAGAGAAATTGTTGAGCTCCGTGCCTAAGAAAAACCACAGAGTAAGAAAAGAGAAAAATGCAAAGGAAGAAAATGAAGGTAAAGATATACGAGAAAAACAGAATAAGGGAATTCAAGTTAAAGAAGATTGAAATTACCGGGGGAATTAATG
>JAFDIG010000428.1:2250-2895 GCA_019308145.1 Deltaproteobacteria bacterium
CTTACAACTCTGCACTTTCAGGTTGCTTTTTAGCTGAAAAGGTAGAAATTAGAGAATGAAGAAACATAAAATACGGGAGGAAAAGATGTTTAGGAAAATTATTTCTATATATTTGGGGATTATTCTTTTCTGTCCCTTTGTTGCCTTTGGTGTTGAAGATAAAGACTTAAAAGCAAAACAGGACATCCAGCAGGAAGAACCTATTAATCTACAATTAAAGACGGAGTGGAGTGAAATAACAAAAATTGAGTCTTGTAGATTGTTAGAGATAGATTCTAATTGGTTTATCAAACTTACTGGGGACACTGTGATCTATGTGCCAAAGATGGAGAAAGACATTAAGATTATAATTTGTTATAAGAATAAGTGGTTCTTTTTGGATGAGCTAATTGAAAAAGCTGGATATGATCCTAAAACTATGATGCCAATCAAATCAAAGCCCGAAAAAATAATTTATGAAAGTTTTTAAACAAATAAAATGAGGAAAATTAAAAAAGTTTTAATTTTAACCTTGTTATTTGTTACACTCTTCAGCACGCTCTCTTATGCTTTTACTTTGCCTGATATAAAGAACACCTTGACTTACAAGGCAAGGGCAAGAGAGCTTGGGCTTGGCATATCTTTTGAACTATGGGAGCAGGACAG
>JAFDIG010000098.1 GCA_019308145.1 Deltaproteobacteria bacterium
TCGCTTAGCAAAAATAAGTGGTATAAAAGTAATGGAATTAGTAAACAAAAATATTCTCCCAAGGGATATAGTTACAAGAGAAGCAATAGAAAACGCAATCACTGTTGATATGGCTTTTGGTGGTTCTACCAATACAGTCCTTCATTTACCTGCCATCGCTCATGAAGCAGGCATTGAGCTAAATTTAGAAACATTTAATAAAATAAGCGAAAAGACCCCTCATTTATGTAATCTTTCTCCTGCCGGTCCTCATCACTTGCAGGATCTCTATAGAGCAGGGGGTGTTTATGCACTAATGAAGATATTGATGGATAAAGGATTAATCTATGGTGACGCATTAACAGTATCAACACTTTCTATAAAAGAAAACATCAAGGATGCAATGGTAATAGATAACGAGGTAATCAGAACAACAGAAAATCCATACCATTCAACTGGTGGGCTAAAAATACTTTTTGGGAATTTAGCCCCAGAAGGAGCGGTTGTAAAAGAGACAGCTGTATCACCTAAGATGTTAAAACGAAAGGGACCTGCTCGGGTATTTAATTCTGAAGAAGAAGCAACTGATGCTATACTTTCTGGGAAGATCAAAAAGAGTGAAATTATAGTTATAAGATATGAAGGGCCTAAAGGTGGACCAGGGATGAGAGAAATGCTTACTCCTACCGCTGCTATTGCTGGGGCTGGATTGGGAGAGGATGTAGCACTTATTACTGATGGAAGATTTTCAGGTGGAACAAGAGGCGCTGCTATTGGTCATATATGCCCTGAAGCAGCTGATAAAGGACCAATTGCTGCTGTAAAAGATGGCGATATAATAGAAATAGATATACCTAATAAAAAATTAAACCTTCTCGTTTCTCAGGATGAAATAGAAAAAAGGATAAAGGAGCTACCCCCTTTTGAACCTAAAATAAAAACAGGTTATATGGCTCGATATGCTAAGATGGTGGGACCTGCATCAAAAGGTGCGACCTTTTAGTCTTCTTGAGTGTTCTCTATATCTTCACTTTTTTCTTCTTCTATATTGGTTACATATTGGGAGAGCTCTTGAGTAATCTCTTCTAATTTTTTGCTTTCCACCATTTTTTCTTCCTGGTTTTTAGGTATAAGCGGACTACCTTCTTTATCTATAACAATCTTTCCTGCTGCAATCTCCCTTAATGCGGTAACTATATACCTGTTATCACACTTTACAAGGGGTGTAGCTCCTTTGGCAAGGGCTCTCGCCCTTCTTGCAGCAAGCAAAACTAATTCAAAGTGACTATCTACTCTCTTTAAACAATCCTCAACTGTTATTCTGGCCATTGAATCCTCCTAAAAATTAAAAAGTTCGGTTCGGGAAATAACCCGAAATGTCTTTGATCTTTCTGCAACAATAATGGAATAAAGGGTTTTTCTTGCTTCTTTAAGTTCTTTATTTATTATAACATAATCATACTCCTTTATCCACTTGATTTCATCTTTTGCGTTTTTTAATCTCAACTCTATCTCTTCTGGTGTGTCTCTTCCTCTTAACTTCAATCTATAACGCAACTCTTCCCAACTTGGTGGAGCAACAAATATCAATACTGATGATTCTTTAAAGATCTTCTTAAGATTTCTCCCTCCAGTCACATCAACATCAAGTATTACATCCTTTCCTTCTGAAATCTTTTTCTGAAGAAAACTTTTTGATGTTCCATAAGCATGACCATGAACCCTATTCCATTCAGCAAAAAAATCTTGTTCAACCAATTCCATAAAACGTTTCTCTGTAACAAAAAAATAATCCTTTCCTTCTCTTTCTTTAGACCTTTTCTCTCTTGTTGTATAAGAAACAGAAATCTCTAAATCAGAAAATTTAGAACCTATATTTTTCAATAAACTTGTCTTACCAGCCCCAGAAGGGGCTGAAATAATAAAAAGAATACCACTCTTTTCCATCAATCCTCATCACCAATACTAAATCGCTGAGAAATAGTTTCTGCTTGAATTGCCGAAAGGATTACATGGTCACTATCAGTAATCACAATAGATCTGGTCTTCCTGCCCTGAGTTGCATCAATTAATTTGCCTGCCTCCTTAGCATTTTCCTTAAGCCTTTTTATGGGGGCAGAACTAGGTGAAACTATGGCAACAACCCTTGATGCAACCACAACATTACCAAATCCTACATTTAAAAGTTTAAAACTCCCGCTTTTTTTTGCTTTTTTTTCTGATTCCAACAAACTAATCCCCCTATTCTATATTTTGTATCTGTTCCCTTATTTTCTCCAATTCACCTTTTATCTCTACAACCTTTTTTGTTATTATAACATCAGATGCTTTTGCACCAATAGTATTAATTTCACGATTCATCTCTTGGACTAAAAAATCCATATTCCTACCTATTGGAGGAGCTTTTTTTATCATATCCTTTAATTGAGAGATATGACTATACATCCTAACTATCTCCTCATTTATATCGCTTCTTTCGGCTAAAAAGGCTATCTCCATATATAAGCGCATCTTATCAACTTCCAAATCATTTGTTAAAAGCTCTTTAACCCTTTTTTCAAGTCGTTTTTGATAACCTTTTATCATATCATCCTTTCTTTTTTCAATCTCTTTTAAATCTTCTTCTATTTTTCCTACCCTTTTGATAATATCAGAAGCAAGATACTCGCCTTCCTTTTCTCTCATCTTATTGATAGACTTAAGGAGTTCCTCCACAAGAAAGATTATATCATTATAATAAGGCTCAAGTTCTTTATCATTTTCCTTTGCTTTTATTAGATCATTTAATCCTATAAAATGTTCAATTCTAAGATTCCCTTTTAACTTTAACTCCTTTTTTAATATATTCATTGCATTTATATAGTCACGTGCTAATTTAAGATCTGGTTCAAGCTTCATCTCTAAAGCAAAATTAGAATCAAGTTTCATAACCAAATCGACCCTTCCTCTTGAAATATAGGTTCTAATGACTTTTCTGATCCTTTCTTCTAATGCAAATATCCTCTTTGGCAACCTAATATTGGTTTCGAGATATCTACTGTTGAGTGTCCTTATCTCTAAATTTATTTTACCAAGAGGAAGTTCTTTTTCTAGTGTCGCAATCCCTGTCATACTTTTTATCATAAGAGCTTCCTTCTTTTCAAATCATCGATAAATTCTTTCCTTAAGGTATTCAAAATATTTATAATTTCCTCACTAGCATAGTCGGGATATGTCCATTTCAAAGCACGATAACTTCCCTTTTCATATATAAGTGTTAAATCTACATATATCCCATCTTTAAGATAAGGACGATGTGTATAACTCTTGGTTGTAGCAAGAATAAAATGTTCCAAAGCCAAAAAACCAGGGTCTATATTTAGCCTTCTTTTGCCTTCAAAAGTTGAAAATTCCTTTTCAATACGATTGGTAATAAGTTTTACCTCGGAAAGCCTTTCCCTTGAAATTGGTTCAGCAAAAGAAACAAATCTTCTAAATAATCCTTTTCCCATCTCTTTAGTATAATAATCAGTATAATCAAAAGGGAGTTTTTCACTAACAAAATCTATTTTACCAAATATCTCTTCAAGTTTCCCTTTAGCTTTATTAATCAAGCCTTCGGAAGAAGAAATGATACTTATAACAAGCTTGGCAGGCAAAGGAACTTTTGGAGTTCCCATAAACATTACCTTTTAAAATATAGAAAAAACTCTTGATTTCCCTTAGATCCAGGTATAGCTGATGGATTTGATCCTATAAATATTAAGCCAAGACTTTGACCAAACCCTGCCAACTCTTTAACCACCCTTTTATGTTTTTTTGGATCTTTTACAATACCACCTTTTTCAACTTCACCCTTACCTACCTCAAATTGAGGCTTTGCCAAAATTAACAACTCTCCTTTTTCTGCCATAAATTCAAGAACATGAGCAAGAAATTTTTTTACTGAAATAAAAGATGTATCGATCACTACCATATCCACTAACTCAGGGATCTCATCTTTCTTAAGATATCGTATATTTCTTCTTTCTAAAGATATTACTCTTGGATCTTGTTTCAATTTCCATGCAAGAAGGCCATATCCAACGTCTACTGCATAGATTCTAGCAGCTTTCCTTTGCAATAAACAATCAGTAAATCCACCTGTTGAACTACCAACATCCATTACAACTTTTCCTTTTGGATCAATCTTGAAAAAATCAAGAGCTGATGCTAACTTTAACCCTCCTCTGCTTACATATGGTATATCTTCACCTTTTATTCGTATTTCTGCATTAATGTCAACTTTAGTTCCACTTTTATCTACCCTTTCCTCGCCAACAATCACTTGCCCAGCCAGAATAAGAGCTTGAGCACGTTGCCTGCTCTTAACTAAACCTCGCTCTACAAGAAGTTTATCTATCCTCTCCTTTGAGCTCATATTGATAATTCTTTAAAAAAACCTCTTTAAGGGATGCTATCTTTTTATTATCCAGTTAAAAAGGAAAGTCTTAAGCACTAATGTTTGATATTTTTGCCGATAAAAAGCCCTTTTTTGAGAGATTTTATATGATGTACTGGCTCAGCATGATGAGGTTGTTGCTCTATAAGAGTAATTGCTTCGTTAGCGATCCCCTCTGCGTTAAGCTTATATTTATTTCTTAATAGATCTTGATGACCATGTTCAACAAAAACGGAAGGAAGACCAACTCTTTTTATTTTAACATTACTTACCTCATTATTAACTAAGGTCTCAATTACTCCACTCCCAAAACCACCATCAAGCACATTTTCTTCTACAGTTAAAACAAAAGGGATTTCACTTGCAAGCTCACTTATAAGTTCCTCATCCATCGGTTTAACAAAACGACAATTTACTACAGTGGCATATATACCTTTATTTATTAGAAGAGAAGCAGCTTTTAAAGATGGATAAACCATTGAACCAATTGCAAATATAACAAGATCTCCCCCTTCTTTTAATATCTCTCCCTTACCTACATCAACCAAAGAAAGAAATGGATCCAATGGAACACCGATCCCCTTTCCTCTTGGATATCTTACAGCAACTGGACTACTAAGTGTAAAAGCTGTATTAATCATATGTCTTAATTCATTTTCATCTTTTGGGGCCATAACGATCATATTTGGAATAGCCCTTAAGTAGGATAAATCAAAAACGCCATGATGTGTTGGGCCGTCTTCTCCTACGATTCCTGCTCTATCTATAGCAAAAACAACGGGCAGGTTCTGCAAGCAAACATCTTGGATTATCTGATCATAAGCCCTTTGTAAAAAAGTGGAATATATTGCAACAACAGGCTTCGCACCGTTTAAAGCTAAACCAGCAGCAAAGGAAACACCATGCTGTTCTGCTATCCCAATATCATAAAATCTATCTGGAATTTCTTTAGCAAAACGAGATAGTCCTGTGCCCTCTGGCATAGCAGCAGTTATCGCAACTATTTTTGAATCCTTTTTTGCTATCTCAACAATAGTATCTCCAAAAACATGTGTATATGTAGGTGGAGAATTTTGATCCGTGATCAGTTTTCCCGTCTTAGGCTTAAAAGGACCTAACCCATGAAAAAAGGAAGGATCTTTTTCAGCCGGAAGATACCCATGGCCTTTCTTTGTAATAGTATGAACCAAAATAGGACCTTTCATCTTTTTCACATTTGAAAAGGTATTTATCAAAACATCGATCCTATGACCATCGATTGGGCCTACGTATGTAAACCCAAGCTCCTCAAAAAGGATACCTGGAGATATAAAACCTTTAAGGGATTCCTCTACTTGCTTAACAATCTTTACAACCGACTCTCCTATTCCTGGCATGGTTTTTAGAATCGACTTAATATCATTACGGAAACGATTGATCCATTGACCAGTCATTATTCTTGCAAGATAATTAGCAAGTGCTCCAACGTTTGGTGATATAGACATCTCATTATCATTTAAAATAACAATAAAATCCTTATTTAATTGACCTGCATAATTTAATCCCTCAAATGCAATCCCAGCGGTCATAGACCCATCACCAATAACCACGATCACTTTATAATCTTCTCCTTCTATCTCTCTTGCCTCAACCATACCAATACCAGCTGAAATAGTAGTAGATGAATGGCCTGTGTCGTAAGTATCATAAGGACTTTCATCTCGCCTCGGGAAACCACTTAATCCCCCATACTGCCTTATGGTATGAAATCTATCCTTTCTTCCTGTTATAATTTTATGCGTATAGCATTGGTGTCCAACATCCCACAAAACTTTATCTCTTGGGGTATCAAAAACATAATGTATAGCAAGGGTAAGCTCTACTGTACCAAGATTAGATGCAAGATGCCCACCTCTTTTGGATACTGTATTAATAATCTTTTCTCTAATCTCTGAAGCAAGAGTTAAAAGTTCCTTTTTACTTAAAGATCTCAAATCAGCTGGATTATTAACCTTCTTTAATATTGAACCCATTTTTTAAAACCTTTCCTTTTAATAACTTCTTTTAACTATAAATCTCGCGATTTCTCTTAAAGGTTCTGCGTTTTTATCAAAACTATCAAGAGCTGTAATTGCTTCATCAAGTAATTCTTTTACCTTATCTTTTGAACTTTCCATACCAAAAACTGCTGGATAAGTCGCCTTTTCTTTTTCTATATCACTTCCAATATCCTTTCCTAAAATCTCCTGTTCTCCTTCAATATCTAATATATCATCCATCACCTGAAAACACAAACCAATAGCTTTTCCATATTTAGTTAATGCATCTAATGCCTTTTTATCCCCTTCACCTATTATAGCACCTACACGAACACTTGCAAGGATAAGAGCTCCTGTCTTAGAGTTATGTATATACTCAATTGTTTTTTTATCAACCTTTTTCCCTTGGGATTGAAAATCAACAACCTGTCCTCCAACCATGCCAGAGATACCAGCTGCTTTAGCGATCTCTTGAATAGATAAAAGTGCTTTTGTAGGTGAAAGTTTTTTATGCTTTCTGCTCATAAGAGAAAATGCTTCTGTAAGTAATCCATCTCCAGCGAGAAGCGCTATTGCTTCACCAAATACCCTATGATTAGTAGGTTTTCCTCTTCTAAAATCATCATCATCCATAATAGGCAAATCATCATGAATAAGAGAATAGGCATGAATCATCTCAATACCACAGGCAAAAGGTATAATTTCGTCATATTTGGATGGCCTTTTTACAGTATCATAGGATGCTATCATCAAAATCGGTCTAATACGTTTTCCCCCTGCAAAAAGGGTATATCTCATCGCTTTATGAAGTATTTCAGGATAAGTATTCTCAGGTGGAAGAGCTTCTTCAAGCCATTTATCTATTATTCTTTTTTTCTCTTTAAGGTATTTCTTTAGATCAAATTGCATAATAATTTATTCTTTCTTATCATCAAAAGGAACTGTCTTTATATTTCCATTTTCATCCTTTATAAGCATCTCAACCTTTTTTTCTGTTTCATTAAGCTTTTGATTAAGCAAGCGAGTTAATTTTATTCCTTCCTCAAAAAGCTTAAGCGAATCTTCAAGTAATAAATCTCCCTTTTCTAACTTCTCAACTATCTCCTCCAATCTTTTTATACCTTCTTCAAATTTCACTTTATAAAATTTCCTCTCTTAATTATAAAATTTTAAACAAAATATAACCGTAAAAGACTTTTAGTTTATATTTAAATCTATTAAAATTATAAAAAAGTGGCTTAAAAAGGTCAAGGTTAAACTACACCTAAT
>JAFDIG010000099.1 GCA_019308145.1 Deltaproteobacteria bacterium
ATTGATGAAAGGGATAATGATTCAAGATGAGAGAGATAAGGATGCTATTAATACCATTTTTGCTAAAGAAGGAAGGATTATTGCAGATGAGACTGGTCAACAGGTGATATTAAGGCTGACAAATGGTACAATACATAGAAGGGATAAAAAAAGAGGTGATTATTATATCGTATCATTTGAAGGCTATGATCTAAATTTAGATTTCTGGGGCTCTATCTCTAAGAAAAAGTTTAGAATGACAAGATATGAAATGTCTATAAAAGAATTGTCAAAGCGTATTAAGGAAGAAAAAGAAAGAGGAGAAGATTATAGGGAACTTCAAGTTCATTTATATAGTAAGTTTGCTCTTCCTTTTGTCTGTATCATATTTGGTATAATGGGAATACCACTGGGTTTAAAAGGCAAAAAATCTGGTAAATATTTAGGTATAATCATAAGTTTAGTTGTAGTTGTATTTTATTACATTATATTTTCTATAGCAGAAGTGTTAGGTAGCAGAGGGAATATTTCTCCTATTGTTGCAAGTTGGCTTCCTAATATTTTGTTAGCTGTTTTTGCGATTTATATATTTCTAATAAATGCAAAAGAAAAGGAGAGTTTTCTTTTTAACTTTATTGAGTATTTCTTTAAAAGATTTGAAAGAGAGAGGGATAGTAAATAGAAGAGATTTTTAAGGTCAAAAATGTTACATTTTAACAATTTTTATCCTCAAAAGGTTTTATAATATGAAAATACCCATCCTTTATCGTTATATAACCAAAGAATATTTAAAGATATTCTTTTTATGCTTAATGGCAATAATAGCAATATATATTATCGTAGATTTTTTTGATCGTGCTGATAAGCTTTTGAAACCTAATGTAAGCGGTATTACAATTTTTAAATACTATTTGTTAAAAATGCCTATAATAGTTTCACAAACCCTACCAGTTATTGTGCTTCTTTCAACAGTGATAACCTTAGGCATAATGTCAAAAAATAATGAGATCTTAGCAATGAAGGCAACAGGGATAAGCATTATAAAGATATTAATTCCAATTTATTTGCTTGCTTTTTTTATTAGTATTACATCCCTTTTTGCAAATGAGAATATTGTTCCATTTTGTTTTAAAAAGATGGAATATCTATGGGTGGTAGATATAAAGCATGATAAAAGAGGAACTTTTTTTAAGAATAATAGGATATGGTATAAAAGTGGAAGGACCTTAAATAATATACAGGTTTATTATCCTGAAAGAAAAACCATCCAGGGGATAATAATTTATAAACTTGGAGATGATTTTTACTTAAAGGAGAGGATAGAAGCTGATAAAGGGATCTGGAATGGTAAAAGATGGAAATTTTTTTCAGTAAATCTTTGGAAGTTTGGCAAAAAAGGAGTGACCTTTTTTGAGCATAAAAAATGGGCGTTTCTTCCCTTTTCTATTACTCCAAAGGTATTAAATAGAGTAAAAGAGCGGACAGAAGAGATGAGTTTTTCTTGTTTGAAAAGATATATAAAGAAGATAAAGAGGGAAGGATATGATCCAACTCCATACCTTGTAGATCTTCATGCAAAGATAGCTTTTCCATTTGTTAGCCTTATTGTGGTTCTTATTGCCATACCTTTTGGTGTAAATATTAAAAAAGCAGGGGGTATTGCTCTTGCTTTAGCTGGCTCTTTATTATTGAGTGGGGCTTTTTGGCTCTTTTTTTCCATCTTTATATCCTTAGGACATACAGGCTTAATTCCTCCTATAATAGCAGCATGGGGAGCAAATATTATCTTTGGTATAATAGGAGTGGTTATATCTTATAAAACAAGACAATAATAAATAAACGATGGGGTTGCTAAAAGTTTATTTCAAATATCAAAAGACCTTTTAATATAATGTATGGCAAGATTTTATATGTAACTATTGTATAATTTTACTGTGCGAGAGTAAAACCCTAACTATGTGGACTTTTAATAGTATAAATAACGGAATTAGGACGGCATAAGCATGCCATCCTAAAATAATTAGAATTCAGATGGTTTTGCTAAAATTTCCTTTATCTTTATATCAAAGAAACGGTTTGATGAGTTAGCTTTAATAACAACAGATGTGTCAGAGCCAGATTTTGTTCCAGCAATAGCAATTACGTCCTCACATGGGATAAGCCCAGCATCAGCACTCATTGCTGTTATTTCAACAGTTACCTTGATCCCTTGCCCAAGCATTCTCAAGGTGTTAGCTACAAGATCTTGCTGGGAATAGACCATTTTTTCCCTAATAGCTGTTCCTAAATTCCTCAATACCATTGTGCTTGTTAAAACAATCCCACCTTTTTTAATTATTTCCTCTTTTAATTCTTCTTTTAGTTCTGAGACCCCTTCTTCTTTGAATCCTACATTATGAGTTACAACTATTAAATTTAATCCTGTTCCTTCCATCATCTTAGCCGCTTTTACGCCCGTTTCACCTGAAGTAGAGGCAACAACAATATACTTTATTCCTCTTTTCTTTGCTTCATCAATTGATAGTTTAATTACCTTTTCAGTATTTTCTGGTCCCGCTTTGGTTATCAACATAAAAAATCCTCCTTTCTTTAAAGATCTTTAAAGCATGTTATAGGGATCAACGTCTATTTTTATTTCAATAGATTTGCCTACTCTTTTTTCTATCATTTTTATAAATTTTTTTAAAAACCTATGGATGGTTGAGGAATTCTTCCCTTTTATCAGTATTTGTCCACGATGTCTACCCTTTAATTTAGATAAAGGAGCAAAAGATGGCCCTATTATCTCTATATTTAGGGATTCTTTTACCATCTTTTCTGCTGTTTCTTTTATTATATTAAATCCTTCAAAAAGGATTTGTTTATTATTGGTTGAAAATTTTATAAGTGCTAATCTTGAGTATGGTGGATAATTGAGTTCTTTTCTGAATTTGATCTCTTCTTTATAAAAAGATAAATAATCCTGAGTTGTTGCCATTCTTATTATAGGATTGAAGGGATTAAAGGTCTGAATTACTACTTTTCCTTTTTTTTCTCCCCTACCTGCCCTGCCTGCTGCCTGAGTTAATAACTGAAATGTTTTCTCCCCTGAGCGGAAATCAGGGAAATTAAGCGATAGATCTGCTAAAAGGATACCAACTAATGTTACATTTGGGTAATCATGTCCTTTTATGATCATTTGCGTTCCTATAAGGATATCAATCTCTTTTTCTCTTAATGCTTTTAATATATTTGTTAGACTATTTCTTTTTTTAACAGTATCTTTATCCATTCTTTTTATTGTTGCTTCAGGGAAGATATCCTTTAACTTTTTTTCTATCTGCTCAGTGCCCATCCCAACCGGTATGAGTTCTTCTTTTTTGCATACTGGGCAAAGATTTGAAAAATCAGTTGAATAACCGCAATAGTGGCATAAAAGCTTTTTTAAATCTCGGTGTAATGTAAGGCTTACAGAGCAGTTAGGGCATCTCGGCACCTCCCCGCAACTTCTACAAAGCACAAAAGGAGCAAAGCCTCTGCGGTTCAAAAATAGCATACTTTGCTCTCTTTTTTTAAGATTTTCCTTTAAAGCTGCTATAAGTTTTTTGGAAAGAAATTGAGAATCGTTTTTTGTTCTTCTTATATCTACTATTTCTATTTCAGGCAAAGAGGAGATGCCTGGTCTTTCTGGAAGAGATAACAAATTAAATTTTCCGATTTCGCAATTATAAAACGATTCAACAGAAGGGGTGGCAGAACCTAAAAGAACCACTGCATTTACCATTTTCCCTAAAACCAAAGCCATATCTCTTGCATGATATTTAACACCTTCCTCTTGTTTATAGGCTGTATCATGCTCTTCATCCACCACAATCAAATCCAAAGAGGAAAAAGGTGCAAAAAGAGCACTTCTTGCCCCGATTACCATAGAAATTTCTCCTCTTTTGATCCGCATCCATTGATCAAATCTCTCCCTTGTACTTAAACCACTGTGAAGCAATGCGATCTCTGTATTCAATCTGTTTTTGAATCTGCTTAAAAGCTGAGGGGTTAAAGCAATTTCAGGGACAAGTAAAAGCCCCTTGCCTCCTTTTTTTAATACCTTTTCAAATGCAGCAAGATAAACCTCTGTTTTCCCCGAGCCTGTTATTCCATAAAGCAAAAATGGAGAAAATATTTTTAAGTTAAGAGCTTCTTCTATTTTGTTTAAGGCTTTTTTTTGAGGTTCTGTAAGTGTAATCTTTTTTCCATAAGAAAGCCCAGGATCTTTTATAGAATTAGTAAAGATTTCTCTCTTCTCCTTATAGATCCACTCCTTTTCAATCAATTTTTTTATTTGAGCATAAGGTGATTTAAATTTTCTTGCGATTAAATTACTTTCTATTTCCCTTTTTTCTTTAATGAATAGAAGTATCTCTTTCTGTTTTGGGCTAAGGGATGATAGGTCATCATCTTTTTTTTTATCATTAAAGATGATATAAAAAATATCTTTAGGTTTAATGCCTTTTTTTAATTTTGTAACTACCTCAATTAAGCCAGATTTCACCAAAGAAAATATCTTGGAGCGAGAAATTTTAAATCTTTTTATCGCAAGACTTAGCTTTATCTCTCCCTTTTTTTTCAATTCTTCATATAGGATTGGCAAACTTTCCTTTATCTTATCATCATCTTTAACAATTCTGATAACCCGAAAACTATCAATGTAGGTTCCTGCTGGCATAATAGTTTTGATCACCATACCAAGAGGAAAAAGATAATATGAAGAGATCCATTTACAAAAATCAAGCATCCTTGTATCGATCATTGGTTCGTTATCAAGGATATCTTTTATCTCTCTAATTTTGTCAATGGATTCAATACCTTCAAATGTTTTAACTCTTCTGATACAATATCCAGTGGATAAGCGATCCCTTACAGGGACGATAAGCCTCATTCCTGGCAGGACCTGCTCAGATAAATAAGGTGGAACGAGATAAAAGAAATTCTGCATAACTGGTAAAGGTAGTGCAACCTCTGCATATGGATATGATATAATATTATCTTTTTTCCGCATGATAGTTTTTTGATAAAAAAGTATAAATATTAGTAAAAATATATATTATATTTTATCATACATGCATGTTTATGCAATAAATTAAATAATAAGGATTCTATTTTATAAAATGAAAAATTTAATCAAAGATGATATTAGATGAGAGATAAAGAAAGAATATGTAAAAAGTAGAGGCGATCAGGCTCGCCTCTACTTGAAAAAGATTGTTGAGATTTTAAGCCTAATGCACCATAAAATTTATACCATTTTCTTCTATATAACCCTTTTCCATATATTGTTTTATTGTAGGACAAACATACTCTAATATCTCTTGTTCATCTAAACAGCAACCAACCCTTGGACCGCTTGTCCAGCATGCCTGAATAATATACGGTCCTTTGCCAGGACAATTTACAGTATATTCAGGGCAATCACTATAAGTTGTACAAGGGATACACCCTGTTACTGTTGTTGTGCTTGTTGTTAAAGATGTTGTTGTGGTTACTGTTCCACCTGGAACATTTGCAAACTTATATGTACCAAAGTTCTGCGTTGCAGCTGTATCCATATTAATAGTAGTTAACATGTTGTTATTAAAATTGAACTGTGCCCTTTCTCTTACAGCTGGATTTACAGGATATCCATCAAAGAAATTTCCTACTACCTGATCATCCCATAGAACTACCATTGTAAGCGTATCAAATGTATAAAGGATAAGCGTTCCACCATTATCATAACTTTGCACATAAACATTTAAGTTCAATGCATCACCTATATCTTTATATATCCCATCAAATGGTTTTATCATTGCATTTGCAAACTTATACATGCCATAGGTACCAGCCTGCTGTGATATAGGATGGCTTTTAAAAGAGAAAGAACTTTTAGTAGATGATCCACCTAAATTAATGATGGTCATAGTCATTGTATTAAAATCAAAAACAACCCTTTCGTTAATAGCAGGATTTACAGAGCTTCCATCAAATACACCATTAACAACTGCAGAGCACCAGAAAACTCTCATATTTATAGTATCAAATGTATAAACTAATAATGTTCCACCATTATCATAGGTTTGAACATATACATTTAGATTAAGAGCATTACCTATATCTTTATAGATTCCATCATAATTACCGCCGCCGCCTCCTCCTCCAGCAAATGCCTTTATACATACGTTGCCATTAGGCTCTACTGTGGTAAAATCAGTCCATGTAGTGCCATTACTGCTTATATAACTTTGTCCTGACTGTGCTCTTGCAGCACTGCAATATCCTGGATAAGGATACTCCACTGGGATAGGGTAATTATATCCAGGGGTAGTAAGTTGTACTATAACAGAGAATTTTGTACCTGTGGTAAGAGGGACACCTCCAGAGTCTAAAGGGACAGTATGATATCCTGCATAGGGGATTGTTCCAGATTTCTGCATAGCAAGCGTTCCACTATTTGGAACTGTTGTAACATTTGTATAAACATAGATAGTATAAGATGAATTTGAGCTTGGTGTATAAAAACTAACTGCTTTTAGCGAATCATTTGAAGTCGCAGTAAAAACATTTGCAAACCATGCGGTTGGAGTGCTATAACCATAGCTGTCAACCCAACCAAATTTATCATATTCATAGACTTGGCTGTAATTTGTGGTTGGCTCCATGTTATTAAAGACAAAATTATAATTTTCTTTTCCTAAAACAGTATCATAATATGATGCATAAAAATATCCATTATCTCCCCAGCTATCACCCCAAGAATTCTTTATAATAAATGCCCCATTTCCTGGAGGAGTAGGAGTAAAGTTATTTTTATCATAATTATCATCCCAACCAACGATCGTAACATCATGATTAGAATATTCTGATCCATAAAAATAATATGAGTTAGTTGCCTCTTTAAAATAAGTATCATCCCAGTACATACCAGTATCAACAGCACCATAGGTCATTATTGCTTGCTTTATCGCATCATTATCAAGGGGGTTTGTTCCAGAAGGAACCATCAAAACTTCTTGGACATGTTTTTGTGGGGTAAGCCCAAGAGGAGAATAGCTTGAGAAAGGATTATAAGGATCATCAGATTCTTTTATAGGACCATCCCATCGGCCAAGATACGCCATAGAGATATATCCATTGCCCCCGTCACAATGACCCCAATCAAACCCATGGGTGTTTTTTAAGTTGTTTTCAGAAAAATTCCATAATTCAGATGGTAAAAGGTTTGATTCCATAGAACCATATGTAGCAAAAGCCCAGCATGAACCACAAGGTCCCTGATCTTTTACAGGGGAAACTTTTCCTACTGTACGAAGGTCATAGGAAGATGGTAAAGTGTGAGCAGGCCATTTTCCTAAAGGAGTTTGCCCTCTTAGATGAGAAAGATCTACTATTGGGGGAATATGACCAAGCCCATGACCATCTATACTCTGTTTTTTAATCTTGCCTTTTTTAAGATTATCGATATATTTCAAAAATTGTGGATTAACAGGAGCTTTTACAGCAATTAATGGTCCTTGGGCATTGCTAAAAGAGGATAGAGTAAAGAGCAAGCTTATAGTAAAAAGAAAAGCAAGAAAAAAAGCACCCAACTTAACATAGTTACTTCTTTTTCCCTTAGGATAAACCATAAAGACCTCCTTTTTTCTCATCAGTGAATATAA
>JAFDIG010000100.1 GCA_019308145.1 Deltaproteobacteria bacterium
TTCTCCAAACCTTTGTCCTATCTATTGAAAGAGTGATCAAAAAGATAGAATAAATTATAAATAAAAAGGCTAAAATAGAACGTAAAGTAAAAAAAGGAAAACGATCCCAGAGTTTTTTAAACCCTAATCCTGCTAAAGCAAAAAGGGAAAGAGAAGGAAGATACATATAACGATCCGCCATCATATTAGCTATTGGAATGATATTGCTTACAGGAGCAAAGCTTATAAAAAACCAACCAAAACAAAAAAAGATAATCCTATTTCTTTTAAAAGAAAAAAATGAAGCAACTGCAATTGCTATAACCAAAACCATTGCCTTAGAAAAAGCATGATATCCAATTACAAAAATATTTGGATACCTGCAATTTAATCCTAAAGGCAAAACCAATTTTTTAAAATATTCCATCACGATGATAGACATACCCATAAACGTGTTTGAAAGACTACCACCATGATATGGTTTTATTGCTTCAGCTCTTCCTTGTGTATAAATAGCCATCAAAGCAGTTGCAATCCCTAAAATAAAAAATGGTATCTTATTTTTAAGTTTTATCTTATCCCTTATAAAGCAGATTTCATAAAGTAACAAAAGGAAAGGAAATACAACAACAAGAGATTTGGCAAGGCAGGCAAAAATATAGGAAATCAAAGAAAGAGTATAATACCTTTTTTTATCTTTTTTTATATATTTTATAAAAAAGATAAAGGCTATCAAGAGAAAAAATATAGAAAGAACCGTTTTCCTTTCAGTAATCCAGGCAACAGACTCTACATTTAAAGGATGGATTATAAAAAAAAAGGAAGAGAATGCCCCAATAAAAGGGTCTCCAAAAATCATTGAAAATAAAATAAAAACAAGCAATGCATTTGCGGCATGGAAAAGAGAATTGGTTAAATGATAACCAACAGGGTTTAGTTTCCAGAAATGATAGTCAAATAAAAAAGATAGTTGAGTTAAAGGAAGATAATCACAATGATAAATAGATGTAAAGATCCTCTTTATGCCATTTAAGCTAAAATCCTTTATCATATCATTTTTTATTATATAAACGTCATCGTCCCAATCTAATATATTATTATTAAAAGTATATGAATATATAATGAGGGATAAAAGGAATATTAAAATAGCAAAAAGAATGATCTTTTTTTCAAATTTCATCTTTAATCTCTTCTTTTAAAAACAAGGATTTGAGCCTTTTTTCTTTTTTGAAAAGAAAGCTTTTTAAGTTCATCATCCCAAAAAAATTTAGCACTATTTTCTTTTACATATATTGCTCCAACAAGTAAATACTCCTCATTTATCCATTTTGTTGACTCGTAAAATATATAGGTAGGAGCACCTTTTTGTAATAAAAGTGTTTTTTTCATATTCACAAAAACAATATGTTTAGGATGATTTTCCTTTACTTCTCGAAATACCTTTTGTTGCTTAAAAAAGGTATCAGGATAAGGATATGTTAATGGATAAAAAATGATGTATTTGGTTGCGCTTTTTCTTTTTGCATAAAAAAGTATTTCTGGCTCAGAGCCTATAATATAAACTCGTTCATTAGGTTCTGAATTAAAAGCAATATATTTAGCAATATGCTTTGCCTCAACAAAAGGATTCGTTCCTTTAAAGATTTTTCGGCAAATCACATCACCTGATGTTGTAAAAAGATAATCTTTATAAAACAAGAGAGGAAAAGCAAAAATAATGATTAAAAGAATAAAAATTGCAATTTTTTCAGATTTTTTGGGTAATTTCTCTATTATAAATTTAGCACCTACACCACTTAAGCAGGCAAGGGCAGGAAAAAGAAAAATAAAGTAATGAGGTCTAAAATATCCTCCTATACAAACTCCTAAAAATGAGAAAATAAAAAAAGCTATAAGTAAAAAGAGTTGTTTAAACATTTTCTCTTTTAACAGATAAATAATTGCTATTAAAGCAAGAAACCAGATAAAGAAATCAGCTTTCAAAATTATTTTAAATATTAACCAAAATCTTATAATCATCTCTTTTAATGTAAAAGTAAAACTATAAGATATATTATGCAAAAAGACAGCATAAGCAAAATCTTTAAGTGATCCTTTATAATAAAAATAAAGCTCAAAAAAAGCCAAAGGTAAAATAGAACCAAAAATTACAAGGGCTAATTTATATATAAGTGTCTCCCTTTTTTTATTAAAAATAATAATATAAATTAACAAAAAAGGTATAATAGTTATTGATATTTGTTTTATCATAAAAGCAATACCTATCATTAGTCCAGAAAAAAAACTTGGATACAATCTCTTAGAAGCTCCCCATCTTACCATTATCCATATACTTATAACCATTGGAAGAATCGTAAATATTTCTGTATTAGCAAATTGCCCTAAAACTGATGGTTCTATTGTCATTATCCCAAAAGATGCCAAACCAAAAACGGCAGAAATATCATCAAAAAGATACTTCATAAGAAAAAAGAGAAAAACCATGGTAAAAAGGGTAAATATAATCATACCAACCCTTATAGCTTCAATATTCCAATTTCCTATTTTTAAGAAAAGAAGATAAATATAAAATATTATTGGAGGTTTCTGATCAAATATATCCTTATATGGAACATCCCCCTGAGTTATTGCCCAAGCGATATATGCATACTCTCCTTCATCCCTTTCTAAAGGGATAGAGATGGATGGAATCCTAATCGCTATTGTTACAACAATTACAAAAAAAAGAAGTATAAGTAATAATGAATGACTTAATTCTCTATCAAATAACCCCTTTTGCACAAGAGTTCCTTTTTAATCTATTAATAATTTCTTACCATCAGGATTAAATATCTTCTCATCTTTTATATTAAATTTTTTGAGTAAAAATTTAAAAGATGTGGCAATTACTCCCAATCCATACTTTAAAGAACGAGAAAAATTTATAGATGAAGCTTCAGGGAAATAGTTAGCAGGGCATGAGATCTCACCAATTTTAAAGCCAAAATATATAATCTGCGCAAGCATCTGGTTATCAAAGACAAAATCATCTGAATTTTCAAGTAAAGGAAGGGTAGTTAAAACTTCACGTGTAAAAGCGCGGTATCCTGTATGGTATTCAGAAAGTTTATGATTAAGCATAATATTTTCAATTAATGTAAGGAACCTATTGCTTATATATTTATATAAAGGCATCCCACCTTTTAGGGCACCTTTAACCAAAATACGAGATGCTAAAACCACATCATAACCACCATAAGTTATCATGGTAACCATTGCTGGCACTAATTTCGGGGTATATTGATAATCAGGATGAAGCATGATAACTATATCAGCACCTCTTTTTAATGCTTCTTTATAACATGTTTTCTGATTTGCTCCATAACCCATATTCTTTTCATGAACCAAAACAGGTAATCCAAGCTCTTTTGCTACCTTCACCGTCTCATCACTGCTTGCATCATCGACAACAATAACTTCATCATAGTATCTTTTAGGAATCTCACGATAGGTTTTAGCAATGGTCTTCGCCGCATTATATGCAGGCATAACAATAATTACCCTTTTACCTTTTTTAGGGTCTTGTATCTCTTCCATTTTGTTACCTTAAATATATTTACAATTATATTTTCCCCGTGTTACTAAATTAACTACTTCAATCTATTTAATTTCCTCTCTATCCTTTTATTGTTTGGATCAATCTTAAGTGCCTTTTTATAAAAAGCAGCTGCCTTTTCGTTTTCCCCTATTTTTACATATATATCAGCAAGGTTTTCTAATGTCTTAGCAGCATTTGGGTTTGAAGATAATGCCATTTTTAAAAATTTTTCTGCTTCATCCAATTTGCTCACTTCAAGATATGCTGCACCTAAATTATTATATAAAATATATCCCTTTCTCCCTAACATCATAGCCTTTTTTAATTCATCTATAGCGTCATCATACTTTCCTAACAAAAATGAGAGATTCCCTACAAGTTCCCAAATAGCTGCATCATCACCATGATGTGATAAATATCTTTTTAAGTAATCTAATGCCTTATTCCAATCTCTTTTTTTTATGTATAGTATGGCTATATTTTTTAGCCCATTTGGATAGTCAGGGTTAATCGTTAATGCTTTTTCATACATCTTTATTCCTTCATCTATCTTACCCATATCCCTATAAACATTACCTAAATTATAATATGCCTTTATATAGTTTGGTTTTAACATGATTGCTTTTTCAAAACTATTTTTAGCGTTTAGGTTATCACCAGAAAGAGCATAAGCAATCCCTAAATTGTTATATATTTTTGGTTCAAATGGGTTAAACTCTGCTGCTTTTTTAAATGCATCTATTGCTTTATTGTATCTTTTTGTTTTTTTATAAAGAATGCCTAAGTTATAATAAGCTATATATGATTTTGGATTCTTTTTAATAGCTATTAGAAACATCTGTTTTGCTTTTTTTAGCTTACCTAAATAGAGGTAGCTCTCCCCTAAATTATTATATAAAGAGCTATATGGTTTTTCTGGTATTCTTTGACCTGTTTGGATTAGCCTTAAAGCCTTTGAAAGGTAATATTCAGCTTTCTTGTATTCTTTTTTCTCAAGGTATGCTGCACCTAAATTTATATATGGTCTGATCTTTTTAGGAGACTTTTTTATTGCATCTTGCCAAAAGATTTCCTTATCTATCCAGAAACTATTTCTTTGATAAGCCCAAAAAATAAATATAGATATTATAAAAAGAAGGAGAATATATATATAAATCTTTTTTAGATCATATCTTTCTTCCATTTATTTCTCCTTTTGGACAAACCAATCAATAAATCTTTTTAATCCTTCTTCTATTTTAATTTTAGGTTCAAACCCAAGATCTTTCTTTGATTTTGTTATATCAGCGTAGGTAATAGCCACATCACCTGATTGATAGGGAAGATATTCTACTTTTGCTTTTTTATGCAAAAGCTCCTCTAACATCTTTATCAACTCCTTAAGTAAAACAACTCTGGAATCCCCTAAGTTATAGATCTTATAACCTTTTACTTTTTTAATTGCTGAAACAATTCCTTCAATGATATCATCAATATAAGTATAATCCCTTCCTGAAGTACCATCCCCAAAAACAGGGATATTTCTATCCTCTGAAATTAATCTTACAAATTTATGTATCGCCATCTCTGGCCTTTGTCTTGGTCCATACACAGTAAAGAACCGTAAGGATGTAATATTGATACCATAAAGATCATGAAAAGTAGAAAGGATAAGCTCTGCTGATTTTTTGCTTGCTCCATATGGGGATGCAGGGGTATCTACTCTGTCATCTTCAGAAAAGGGAACTTTCTTGTTTCCACCATATACTGAAGAAGAAGAAGCAAATACAAATTCATTTACATCAAACTTTTTGCAACACTCAAGTATATTAATAGTACCAATAACATTTACTTCAAAATAGGATCTTGGAAATTTGAGGGACCTTCTAACTCCAGCCCTTGCAGCTAAATGGATCACCTGCTTTATCTGAAAATTGTTAAATATATCCTCAAGAAAAGTTATATCTAAGATATCACCTTCAAAAATCTTTAGCTTATCATTAGATGCATATTTCTTTACCTCTTTGATATTAGCTCTTTTTATAAAAGAAGGATAATCTTCATTAAAATTATCAATAACTAATACCTTAAACCCATCTTTAACCAATCTTTTAACAAGATGGGAACCTATAAAACCAGCACCACCAGTAACAAAATACCAATCTTTCATTTTATTTCCTTTATTTTTTCTATTAAAATTTTTGCCTCAGGCAAGTCCTTGACCTTTTGAAGATAATATAGGCTTCTTTTTTTGTCATTCTTTTTAAAATAGAAATAGCCAAGTTTATATATTACAAAGGGATGAGATGGCCTTATTCTTTCTATCTCTTTAAAGCAGAAAATTGCTTTATCATAATCTCTTTTCTCTCCATAGGCAAGTCCCATCTGAAAGTATGCTTTCCAACAATTCTTATCAAGTAAAATAGCCTTTTTTGCCCATTTAATAGCTCTATCATATTTTTTTATCCCATTATAACATGCAGCTATATTAACAAGAGGAGAAGAAGAATCTGGTACTATAAGATATTCTTTTCTATAATATTCTATTGCTTTTATAAAATCTTTTCTTTTAAATGATATATCACCTAAGATATCATATGCTTGGTATAAATCTATTCTTAATTTTACTGCTTTTTCAATAAGCTTTATACCTTGTTTTTGATTTGATTTTAAAAATGTAATAACCCCATTAATAAAATTAAGATAGGGATTTTCTAAATCTTTATTTAATCTCAAATGAAAATATCTTATATCAGATTTTCCTATAAGATTAGGGAACCTATAAAAGATAAAACCAAGCCTAATTATAGCATCTTTATAATTATCATTTATATTAATTGCCTTTATATATTCTTGTTTTGCCTTTATTGGCTTGTTTAATTTAAAATATAATTCTCCTAAGTGAACATATACTTCAGGTGCAAAAGGGTTTAGAGTTTTTGCTTTTATAAAAGCATTTTTTGCATTAATGTATTCTTTTTTATTGTAAAAAGCTACACCTAACATATCCCAAGCTTTTGAATTTTTATTATCTTTTTTTAAGCTATCCTGCCAAAGAGAAATGCTATCATGCCAAACCTTATTCCTCTGAACTGTCAAACCAATTAGAGTAACAATTACTACAGAAACAAAAATATAGATAAATAAAGAAATTTTCTCTTTTTCTTGATTAAAAAGAAGATTAGCAAGCAAAAAGGCTATACCTATAATTGGAAGATAAAGGTACCTATCAGCCATGACAATAGATATAGGTATTATATTGCTTACTGGAAGAAGAGCAATAAAAAACCAAGATAAAGAAAAAAATATTTTTTTATTCCTTTTAAAAGAAAGAATAGTAATAAAAAGAATTAAGATAATAAATATCAAAGAAAATATTGCAGAGATAGAGAAAAAATTTGTTACAGGATGGATATTATAATAATTATTTAGATAAAAAGGAAAAAAAATATTTCTGAAATATAAAAGAAAGGCTTTTGCCATAGTAAAAAGGTGAGATGTAAAAGAACCCCCAAATGGCTCCTTTATTCCTCCAACTCTGGCTTGAGATAAAATTGTAATAATAGAAAAAATGATTGTAAATATAAAATATGGTATTTTCTCCAAAAATTTTTTTCTCTCTATTTTATCTTGAAATATATCTATTAGTACCAAAAGAAAAGGAATGATAACAGCATGTGATTTTGACAATAAAGAACATAAAAAGAAAAAAAGTGAGAATATATAAAATGGCTTTTTTCCTTTTAAATAAGTTATAAGGGAAAGAAAACCAAAAAAGAAGAAGAGAAGGGTTTTTCTTTCAGAGATCCATGCAACAGATTCAACTTGAACAGGATGAAGACCAAAGAAAAGAGCAGTAAAAATAGATACTCTTTTATTTTTTGTGAGCACAAAAAAGAAGAGATAAACAAGAATTACGTTTATAGTATGAAGAATAATATTGGTTATATGATAGCCTTTTGGGTTAAGCTGCCAGAAATGATAATCTATGCTAAAAGATATTAGATTCAATGGAAGATAATCACTAAACCAGAAATGAGAAAAGATCCTTTTTAAAGAAGTAACATCTATTTC
>JAFDIG010000101.1 GCA_019308145.1 Deltaproteobacteria bacterium
TTAGAGGTTAAATTGAATATTTCATCTTTTCATTTGGGACAAAAAATTGTTATTGAAATGATGGAAGAAAATGATTCAGTATTGCGTAATAAAAGGATTTATGAGCTTTTTTCCCGTCCTGATTTTTCTTCTAAACGTTTTATAGATTGGGCTATTCAACATGAGATTGGAGCTGTAGTAGATCTTTATATAAAAGATCTCGATGAAAAAATAGTTCCCTCTCTTTTAAAAAAAAGTTTTTCCGCGTTTTATAAGATTAATAGAGAGAGAGCCTTCACAATGTGGGAAGAGATGTTAATGGTTTTAGAGCACTTAAATAGAGAAAATATATCCTCTATTGTGTTAAAAGGGCTACCTCTATCTTTTATTTTATGGGGGAGAATAGATAGAAGGGTTATTCAGGATATAGATCTTTTAATAAAGCCAGTTGATTTATTAAAAAGTATTAAGTTACTAAATGAAATTGGTTATTGTGCAGAAGAATTATCTCCTACATGGTTTCAAAACAGATTTTTGATACCTTATAAACAGGATATTCCTCTTTTTAAGGACAATATTTTGGTGGAGTTAAAGCCATCAATTGATCTTAGAGGTTTTGGTTTTAAAGAAAAAATAGAAATACTTTGGGGTAAGAGAAAAAAGATGGTTATAGAGGATAAAGAGATATTTGTTCTTGACCCTGTATACCATTTTTTATTGATTCTTTTACATGCTTTAAAACATGATTTTTCTATTTTTAAATGGGTTGTTGATATTAAAAGGTTTAGTCATGTTTATCCAGATATATTTAAACAAGCAGAAGAGCTATCCAAAGACTTAAAGATAATAAAGGCATTTATAGCAGCAAGGAATTCATATTATAAATTGATATATCAAGGAAGAGATTCATTTCCTATATATTATTCTTTTAGTGAAAAAGTTAGATATTATAAAGAACGTTTACTTATAAGAGGAGGTTTTTATAATGGCTTTAGATTTGTGTTAAGAAAGATTTTTATCCCTACCATAGATGACTATTGGAATTTTAAACTCCCTTTTTTTCTTTATTTTTTATATTACATTATACGACCTTTTCGCTGGATAAATCATTTAGTAAGATCAAAAGGGAAAAAGGTTTTATAGAATGTTAGGCTAAACCTTGATCTATTAGAAATTGTAAGGTTCTTTGACAAGATGTTGTGGCATGGGAAAGGGCTTCTGAAATTGAATATGCAGCTTCGCTATATTGATTCAATCTTATTCTTCCAGCAGCCTCCAATACTTTTTTCTCAGCACCTAAAAAATTTATTGACATCTCTAATGCTTGAGCAATTCTTATTTCACTTATCACACCATTTAAATAGCTTATCATCATCTTTTCAGCACCTCTTCTCTCTTCTTCTTGGTTTACTTCAGTTAGAGTAGTTAACATTTTTGAAGCAATGATAAGTTCTGATTTGAGCTTTTCTGAATATTGAAAAAGATGTATTGCCTTTTTTGTATCCATCTGTTTCTCCTATTAATTAATAATTTTAAAAGATTATATTCTATTATAGAGTGGGTTTCAAGGATTTGTTTTGTTTTTCCTTTTAGGTTTGACATAACATTGAAATTTCTGTATATAGAAAAATAAACAATATCATAGGAGCGAGGGGCAAATAAATCGTTATAATCATTAGCTAAGAGGGAACTTTTAAAGAGAATTCCTTCTTAGAAAGGAGGGTTGTTATGAATTCATTATATATTTTAGTTGTTTGGGCTATTGTATGGATATTTGGCTATTATGTTTATGCTCGTTGGGTTGACAGAAAGGTTTATAAAGCCGATCCAAAAAGGACAACCCCAGCCAAGATGTATATGGATGGGGTGGATTTTATGCCAGCCCCCAAAACCGTACTTTTTGGGTTCCAGCTCAATTCCATTGCAGGAGCTGCTCCGATTATAGGACCAATTGTTGCTCTTCAATGGGGTTGGTTGCCAGCTCTGCTTTGGTTAGCCTTTGGTGTTTTCTTTATAGGTTGGCTACATGATTACTCCAGTGCCATGGTGTCTATGAGAAATGATGGTGATACATTTGGTGCTATTAGTTACAAACTTATCTCTCCAAGGGCAAGGGGAATACTTTTAACATTTATTTATTTTTACCTCCTTCTTATCGCTGCTGCCTTTGGGCATGTTATCACAAAAGGATTGGTTGGTAATCCTTCTCTTCCTTTTCCTATGTTAGTTGTTGTAGGGGTTGCTCTTTTGGTTGGGCAACTCATTTATAAGACCAAAGTTGATATCCTCTGGACGACTATTATTGCTATTATTTTGATCTTTGCTGGTATATGGGCAGGAAATTATATACATATTAAAACATCTTATACTGTAATGCTTATAGCTGTATTAATTTTTGGTTATGTTAGTGCTATATTGCCTGTTTGGCGGTTTATTCAGCCATATAATTATTCATCAGTTTATGTAGTTTATTTTGGAATTATCGCTGGTGTTATAGGGATTATTATCGGACACAAACCCCTTACACTTCCAGCATTTACTGGTTGGTCAATAAAAATAGGACCTTTATGGCCTATGCTTTTTGTTACCATTGCTTGTGGTTGTATATCAGGTTGGCATAGTTTAGTCTCAAGTACAGCAACTTCAAGACAGCTGGCAAACGAACTTGATGCTCGTCCTGTTGCTGGTGGCGCAATGTTTGCTGAATTTACCATCGCCACTATCGCATTGATTGTTTGTGCAGTCAGTTTCTCTGGGAAAGCTGAATATTTACAAGCATTAAAGAATCCTGTTGGAATATTTACATTAGGTCTTGGAAATGCTATTACCACTCTCGGGTTTCCTGCTTCCTTTGCTAAGTCTGTTTCAGGGGCGATGATCCTTATCCTTGCTTTAACCATTGTCAACCTTGTTTTCCGCTTTATGAAGGTGGCTACAGTAGAGTTATTGGGTGATAAGATAGGTATTGCTAAAAATGCCCACGTTGCTACTATTGTAGCACTTATCTTTGCTTTTGTTTTGGTTAAAACTGGGACTTGGCTCTATATCTGGGTTCTTTTTGGAGGAGCAAACCAGTTGATGGCAGGATTAGCTCTTTTGTTAGTAACCCTTTGGCTGCTTTCCAAAGGTAAGAATTACAAGATCGCTATGATCCCCATGTTTTTTATGTATGCTACCACTATAGCAGCCTTGATCTATATCTCTCAGAAACTCCTTAGACTCTTGTTTACAGGTAAGGTAACAGGAACAAAAATAATCGGCAATATTATTGGATGGGGAGCTGGCATCTTGTTAGTCATCATAGCTCTTATTTTGGCATATGATGGATATATTGCTTTTAAAAAGTATAAAGCAATGAAGGCAGAAGAGGTAAGTGAGGAATAGAATTAAATTTTTACATAAGAATAAGTAAAGGGTAACCTCCTTTTTATTGTGGGAGGTTATCCTAATTTATTTTTGTTTGACAGATTGTATAAGGAGTTAAATATGGCGGAGCAAAGAACTGAAAATGGTTTGCTCCAAAAGATCAAAAAATTTCTTTATGGATTTTTTGCTCATGGCATGGTTGAGGAAACCACTCGCTCCAGGCTTTATATGGAATATTACCTTATTTTAATTACTTATGGTAATATAATAGGAATTCCTTTTGCTACGAATTATTATTCTCTTAGATTATTACCTTATCATATTCCTCTTTTTAAACCATGGAAAAGATGGATTTTAAGAGAAAAGGATATATTTGAAATGATAAGAGAATGTTAATTTATCTATTATAAAAAGCAGACTAAATAAGTTCGCGCTAAAAAATAGGCGCGAACCAATGCTGAATAATTTTACTTAGGAGGCGATAATGAGCGAAATGAGTGAAAAGGAAAAATCGATTTTTAAAAAAGCAGTCAGTTTTTTCAAAGATTTCACCTACGGGATGGCAACACATGGAATGGCGAGACATGCTCTTAAAACACGTTCCAGTATGGAGCATCTCTTTATTCTTATAACAATGGGGGATATGTTAGGTGTCCCAATTCTTCCTCCATATTACTCGATGAGGCTTTTACCTTTTGTAGTACCTCAGATAACCACCTGGAAGAGGAGAATGTTGAGGGAAAGGGAATTAATGGAATCCATGTATTGATCTTTTTAAGAGATTATGAATATAAAATGATTAGAGAATTTTTTTTAACAAGGAGATGATATGTCTTTAGTTGAACAGTTTCAACAGTATCCTGAAAGGAAGTATATAATGTACGGCGGAAAAGGGGGGTTGGGAAAAACAACTTTTTCTGCTGCAACTGCCTATTATTTAGCAAAAAAAGGTTATAAGGTTTTGGTCTTTTCAGTTGACCCTCAGGCTTCTTTAAGTGATATATTTGAAAGAGATATTTTTGGAAAAGGGGAGATAGAGATACTACCAAACTTATTTGCTTGCGAGATCGATGCTGACAAAAGAGTGCGCGAGTATCAAGACGAGATACGACAAAAGATACTTGATCGTTATGGCATGAAAAGGATACCAGATGAGATAGAGGGGTATATCCAAGCAGCAGCTGCTGAGCCAGCAATGGAAGAAAGCGCCATTTTTGATGCAGTTGTGGATATTGTAGTTAAAGGAGATTTTGATTACTATATTTATGATTTGGTCCCATTAGGACATGCCCTTTATTATTTGAGTATGGGGGCTATTTATGATGCATGGTTGGAAAAGATAACAAGTTTGCGAGAGCAGATGAGAGAATATGATAATGTAATAGCTACGATGAAAAGGGAAAAAATGTCAGAAGAGGATGAGATTTATCAGGAACTCCTTTATATAAAAGAAAGGATTGGTAATTCATCGAAGATTATGACTGATACTAAAAAGACAGCTTTTTACTTTGTGTTGACTCCTGAAGAAATGACCATTATGGATACAGAGAAGGCGGCTCATATGTTTGCTAAATATAATGTCCCTTTAAGTGGATATATTGTTAATAGAGTTATCTCTAAGGATCTCCTTAATCAGAATATCCCTGACTATTTGAAAAACAGAATCAAAATGCAGGAAGGATGTCTTGCAATGATAAACGAACGGTTTGGGGATAAGGTTCTTGCTTTTGTTCAAGAATTCGATGAGGAGATAAAAGGTTTGAAGATGATAAAAAAAATGGCAGAAATGATGTTTGGGGAGAAAATAGAATGAAATCTACTATGCAAGAGTTTTTTCAGAAATATCCTAAAATAAAATATCTTTATTTTGGTGGGAAAGGTGGAGTAGGGAAAACAGTGGTAGCTTGTGCTACTGCTTTATGGTGTGCAAAGCAAGGTAAAAAAACGCTTTTAGCTTCAACCAATCCAGTTCATAGTCTAACCACTCTTTTAGAGCAGGATGTATTCGGCAAAGAAACATTAGTTAATGGAACTGATAGTCTTTATGCGCTTGAGATCGATACAAAAGAGACTATTGAAAGATCAAAAAAGGAGATCGAGGAAAAGATCAGCTGGTTTTTAAAGTTTGCTGATATCCCTGTTAAGGCTGATGATTTTATTGAAACTGCCACGATGAATCCTGCATTTGAAGAGTCTGCGATGTTTGAAAACATGACAAATATCATATTTGAAGACAAGTATGATCTCTATGTTTTTGATACCGCGCCAACGGCAAATGCAAGAAGGCTTTTAGGGATGTCTAAGGTCTATACCCTTTGGGTTGATAAAATGCTTAAAAGCAGACAAGAGGCTGATGAAATGCGCATAAAGCTCTCATTTAAAAAGAAAACAAAGGAAGAAAAGGATCCTCTTCTCGAATATCTTACCCAGTTTAGGGGAAGAATAGAAAAAATGAGGGATCTTTTAACTGATGAGCAGTTAAGCGCCTTTTTCTTTGTTACTCTATTAGAATCACTCCCAATTGCTGTGATCAGAAGGTTTATAGGATGGTTTAAGGATTTTGGTATTCCTATTGGCGGGGTGATTATCAATGAGGTTATTGAAAAATCTGAAATCAGTGATGATACGGCAGAGTTTATCTTAAATCGAATAAAGATGCAGGATAGATATAAGGATGAAGTATATAAATCTTTTTCAAATGTTTGTGGAGAGATACCTCTTTTTGAAAGAGAGGTAAGGGGTGTTGACATGGTGAAGAGAGTTAGTGAAAAACTTTTCCCTTAAGAATTTTGCTAATTATCTCCAAATTTATTCTTTAGCTCTTTCCAGAAAAGATAAAAATTTTTTTAAAAAATAGTGGGTGGTTTTCTCAATTATTTTAGTCGCTCCTTTTATTTTAAGTTTAAATCTCTATTTCAATATCTTAGTATTTACCGTTTTTGGATTGGAGATTTTTAATTCTGAAAAATGTAAAAGATTTTTTGATTTTCCTCTTCTTTATTTACCATTACCAAATAAAACTTTTTTGCATAAAATATGAAAAAGAGACAGTTCAATACAGATTGTGAAGGGCCTATAACTAAAAATGATAATGCAATGGAATTATGTTCACATTTTATTCCTGATGGAGAACGGTTTTTTGAGGTTGTCAGTAAATATGATGATTATTTAGCTTTTGTAGTCAAAAAACCTAACTATAAGCCTGGTGATACATTAAAGCTGATCGTTCCTTTTTTAAAAGCCTTTAATGGTACAGATTCATCCATAGAACAATTTTCAAAAGAAAATATTTTATTCGTACCAGGGGCTAAGGAAACATTAACTTTTATTTCATCAATAATAGAAAGCTTTATTATAAGCACAAGTTATAAACCATATATAAAGGCACTTTGTGATTTGATCCCTTTTCCCATATCACACTGCTATGCTACTTCTTTAGCTATTGATGAATATCCAATAAAGAAAGAGGAGATAAAATTACTTAAAAAAAGGGCTAAAGATATAGTGGCTTTACCATCTTTTGATTTGCCTTCTGATATTTCAGATCCAGAGGAATTTTCTACTGAACTCAAAGAGGCAATAAGATTTCTTGATCATCTTTTTTGGGAAGAGATTCCTTTAATGGATATAGGTGTTGTTTATGAAAAGGTAAATCCTGTAGGAGGTGTTGAAAAATTAGCTGCTATTTATGATTCATTAAAGATAACAGGAAATAGGATGGAAGATCTGGTCTATGTAGGGGACAGCATAACCGATCTTGAAGGATTGAAAAAAGTAAAAGAAGCAAAAGGATTATCTATAAGCTTTAATGGAAACAGGTATGCCATTATAGAAGCAGAGATTGCAGTTATTTCTGCTCATACAATTGTTCTCGAACTTATAACAAAGACATTTCTTAACTCTGGTAAAAAAGGAGTATATCAACTTATTGATGATTGGGGAACTTTCTCAGGAAAAGGTTATCCATTAGATGAGGATATTATTGAAAGAATGAAAAAGATCTTTAAAAATGATCTACCCTTTGTTGAACTTATAACCAAGGAAAACCAACAAGAGATTATAGAAAAAAGTGAATCTTTTAGGAAAGAACTACGAGGGGAAAGAATAGGAGCTTTAGGGTAGATATGGATATGTATTACTTTTTTTAAAGATTCCCCTTTTCCTCTTCCTTTAAGAGTTTATAATCAATTGAATCAACAAGTGCTTGCCAACTTGCTTCAATAATATTTTCTGATACCCCTATTGTTCCCCAAAGGACTCTTACCTTGTAATCTGTTAATGTTACCTCTTTAAGTTGTGGATAGAATTTTTCAAGTGCTTTTCTTAATGCATTATCAAGTGCATTTACAGGACCATTACCTAATGCTGCTGTATGTTCAATCTTATCCTTTACCTTTACCATTATAGTTGCTTCAGCTTTAGAAGCTTCGCTATCCTTATTTTTATCAACTATCACTTTAAAACCAATAAGCTCAAAAAAGTTTTTATGTAAGCCCAATTCTTTTTTTATCAATATTTCAAATGAGCCTTCTGCTGCCTCAAATTGATATCCTTTATTCTCAAGCTCTTTTAGTTCTTTTAAGATCTTTTTAGCTATCTTACCTGATGGATCTATTTTTATATTAAACTCTTCTGCTTTAGATAAAACATTGCTTTGACCAGATAGATCAGAAATCAAAATTCTTCTTCGGTTACCAACTGATTCGGGAGGTATATGTTCATAAGAGCGTGGTTCTCTTCTAATAGCAGAAACATGGATACCACCTTTATGAGCAAAAGCACTATCACCAACATAGGGCTGGTGTTTATCAGGGGAAAGATTTGCAAGTTCATCTACAAAACGTGAAACTTCTTTTAATTTTTTAATATTTTCTTCAGGAATAGAGGGCATTTTCATTTTGAACTTAAGAGCTGGGATTAATGAACAAAGGTTAGCATTTCCACACCTTTCACCATAACCATTGATTGTGCCCTGAACCATTCTTATACCTAACTTGACTGAGATAAGGCTATTTGCAACAGCTGTCTCTGAATCATTATGAGCATGGATACCAAGTGGTTTTTTTATTTCTCTTTTTATCTTTTTTATGATTCGTTCTATATCAAAAGGCAAAGCACCACCATTGGTATCACAAAGAACAATCCAATCTGCTCCTCCCTCAACTGCTGCATGAAGGGTTTCCATACAATAAGAAGGATTTTCTATAAAACCATCAAATAGATGCTCGGCATCAAAAAAAACAGTAAGGCCTTTCTTCTTTAGATACTGGATACTTTCCTTTATAATCCTGATATTGTCTTCAAGAGATATCCCCATAGCAACTAAGGGATGAATATGCCAAGACTTTCCAACAACTGTTACAAACTTTGTATCTGCATCAAGTAAGGCTTGAATATTAGCATCCTTATCAGGTGTTGTATCAGCTCGGCATGTGCTTCCAAAAGCAACGATACGGCTATTTTTTAAATTAAGCTTTTTAACCTCTTTAAAAAAAGCAATATCCTTTGGATTTGAGCCAGGCCATCCACCTTCTATATAATGTATCCCCATCTCATTTAACTTTTCAGCAATCCTTAATTTATCATCAAGAGAAAACGAGATATCTTCAGACTGGGAACCATCCCTTAATGTTGTGTCATAGATGTATATCTTTTTCATTTTTTTATTTTTTATCCTTTCTCTAATTCAAAGGCATCATGTAAGCTTCTTATCGCTAATTCTGTATATTTAGCATCAATGATACAGGAAATCTTGATTTCAGATGTGCTTATCATCTGAATATTTATACCTTCTTTTGCAAGGGTTGAAAACATTTTAGATGCAACACCTGAATGAGACCTCATTCCTACTCCAACCATAGATATTTTTGCAATGTTTTCATCATAAGTTACCTCTTTTGCTCCCAATTTTTTAGCAACTTGTTTTGTTAACTCTAAAGTTTTATTAAGATCTGCCTTTGAAACTGTAAAAGCAAGATTGGCGTAACCAGTATCCATACTTGATGTCTGAATAATCATATCTACTATGATACCTTTTTTAGCAATAGCATCAAATATTTTTGCCGCAACCCCTGGCTTATCTGGGAGCTTATTAATAGCTATTCTCGCATCATTTTTTGTATAGGTCACACCTGATACAACAACCTTTTCCATACTTATTTCCTCCTCACATACAATGGTTCCTGGTTTGTCAGAAAAGGATGACCTTACATGAATTAATACGCCATATTTTTTTGCAAATTCTACTGAACGTATTTGAAGAACTTTAGCCCCCAGGGATGCCATTTCTAACATCTCTTCATAGGATATCTTGTCAAGTTTTCTTGCCTTGCTATAAATATTTGGATCAGTTGTAAAAACACCTTCAACATCAGTATAGATTTCACAAATATCTGCTTTAAGTGCAGCAGCTATTGCAACAGCAGATGTATCTGAACCACCTCTACCTAATGTTGTTATATTGTTTTGTGAATCTATTCCCTGGAAACCTGCTACTATGACTATCTTATCCTTATCTAATTCTTCTAAGATCCTTTCTGACTCTATCTCCCTAATTCTGGCTCTTCCAAACTTATCATCTGTTATTATTTTTATTTGATGAGCAACATAAGATAAGGCTGGATAACCCATAGAGTTTAACATTATGGCAAGAAGAGCAACAGAAACTTGCTCACCAGTGGAGATGAGCATATCCAGTTCTCGTTCATTTGGTTTATCTGTTATCTCTTTTGCTAACGAGATAAGTCTATCGGTTTCTCCTGCCATAGCTGAAACCACAACAACTACCTTATTGCCCTCATTTTTTGTCTTTATTATGCGGGCAGCTACATTTCTTACTCTTTCAATATTTGCAACTGAGGTTCCACCATACTTTTGAACTATAAGAGCCACTTAAATTTTCTCCTTTTCACTTTTTTTAAATCTTTTTATATACTCCTCTTTTATTCTATTTGCAATATTATTATACTTATTTTCTCCTGAAACCTTAATTATTCTTTCGTTTTCTTCCTTCCATTCCATTTCTATTTTTAGATATTTATCAGGCAAAACCTCTTTTATCCTATCTGCCCATTCAATACAAGTAATTCCATCTCCATAAAAATAGTCTTCATATCCAATTGATTCCATATCAGAAATAGTATCAAGGCGATAAAGGTCAAAATGGAAAAGAGGGATTTTCCCATTATACTCATTTATTATAGTGAAAGTAGGACTTACAACTAAATGATCTTCTGGCACACCCAACCCTAAAGCAATGCCTTTAACAAGGCAGGTTTTTCCTGCTCCTAACTCACCTAAAAGGGCAACAAGATCCCCTCGCTTTAAATTTTTAGCAATGATCTTTCCAAGTATAATTGTATCATTAGGGCTTTTAGATAACAATATATCAGGTGATATTTTTTTCATATCTATTATTATAAAATGATTTTAAAATTCTTCTAAAGATTTTTTTAGGAAGAAGATTTATAAAATTGTTCTATTTATGGCTTCTCCAATATTATCAATGATATCAGTAGCAATCAAAGGAATTTCTCCTATTTTTTTAGCTGCTATATCACCTGCTAAGCCATGCAGATAAACTCCTGCAACAGCTGCATCTTTTGGAGAGAACCCTTGTGCAAGAAATCCTCCTATCATTCCAGTTAATACATCGCCTGTTCCCCCTGATGCCATACCTGGATTACCTGTTGGATTAATAAATGTATAGCCATCAGGAGTAGCTATAACTGTGCGTGCTCCTTTTAAAACCAATACTACATTATACTTTTTTGCAAAATTTTGTGCTACTTTAATTCTATTTTTCTGAACATCTAAGGTAGAGCTATTTAAAAGACGTGCCATTTCACCAGGATGAGGGGTAAGAATAATAGGATTATGACTTTTTAATAAGATTTCGGGTTCTTTTGCAATTAATGTTATACCATCGGCATCAACAACCATCGGCAAGCTATTTTCTTTAATGAGATCTTTTATTAATAGAAAGGTTTCATCTGAGACAGAAATTCCGGGACCAATGGCAATTGCTTTTTTCCCATCAAGCATTTCCCATATAGCCGGAAGAGAAACATCTCCCAAGGTGCCATAAGAGGTTTCTGGCAAAGGATATGTCATAGCTTCTGTTAGCTTATTTTCCATAATAGGATTAAGGGATGCAGGAATACCTAATGTAACCAGTCCAGTTCCAACACGCATAGCTGATTCACTAACCATATAGGCAGCTCCTGTTTTGCCCGGGGATCCAGAAAGTACAAGAAGGTGTCCAAAATCTCCTTTATGAGAATCGCCAGAACGAGACTTAAAAAAAGGGGATAAGATTTCTTTGTCAATAAGCTTGGTTTTTATATCTGCTTCATCGATAAGAAAGGATGGGATGGAAATATCTATAATGTGAAGCTTCCCAACCATATCAACACCTGGATAAATCACCTGACCAATTTTTGCAAGGCCAAAGGTGCAGGTTAGAGAAGCTTTAACAGATGTTCCTAAAATATTACCAGTTGATGCTGAAAGACCAGAAGGGATATCAATAGATACTATAGGGATATTTGTTTGGTTGATAAATTCAATTACTTCCTTATATAATCCTTTAACTTCAGAAGAGAGTCCTGTGCCAAATATGCCATCTATAATAAGTTTACTTTCTAAAATATCTTTTTTAATGGAATTGAACTTGTTTTGATCTAAAATCTCGGTTGGTTTTATACCCATTTTTAACAAGATATCAAGATTGATTTTAGCATCACCTTTTATATTCTTTATCTCAGAAAGAATAAAAACCTTTACCTCTATTCCTTTATTAATGAGATAACGAGCTATTACATAGCCATCCCCACCATTATTACCCTTACCTGCTATTACAGAAACTTTATTCTTTTTAATTTCTGAAAACTCTTTTAGGATTATCTCAGCTGTGCCTCTCCCAGCGTTTTCCATCAGCACAACACCAGGTATACCAATATCAAAAATGGTTTTTTTATCTAAATTTGCCATCTGTTCAGCTGTTGCCAAATACATTGTCTTCTCCTAAAATAACTATTGCTACGGCAAACTCTCTTTCATGAGAGATGGAAAGAAATATATTTTTAAAAGTTTTATATTGTTTATTAATATTAAGGGTTAGAAAAGGAACCCCATTTTTATCTATCTTTACCTCTATATCTTTTAAACTAATACCTTTATCTAAACTTGTACCTAAAGCCTTTAAAAAGGCTTCTTTAGCAGCAAAGCGAGCAGCTAAATGTTGATGAGGGTAGGTTTTTTTTAAACAATAATCAATTTCATTTAAGCTAAAAACCCTTTTTAGAAATTTATCCCCCCATCTGGATAAAACCTCTTTAATTCGATTTACATTAACTATATCTATTCCAATACCTTTAATCATCTACTGAATAAGTGCCAACATATCTTTGACGGCTCTTTCTAATCCTACAAAGATAGCCCTTGCTATAATGCTATGACCTATATTGAATTCTTCTATATCCTTAATCACAGCAACTGGTGCCACATTAAAATAGTTTAGCCCATGACCAGCTGCTATTCTTAATCCAAGGTCTTTTCCTATTGCAACCGCTTCTTTTATTAAATTTAACTCTTTATCTTTCTCGGCTTCACTTTTTGCTTCACAATAATGGCCTGTATGTATCTCTATTGAGTCAGCATTTAATTTTGCACTCATTTTAATAGTTTCAGGGTCAGGATCTACAAAGAGACTCACATGAATCCCGTTTTTCTTAAGGATTTCTATTGCATTTCCTATCTTTTTTTCCTGAGAAATAACATTTAACCCACCTTCTGTTGTCAACTCTTCTCTTTTTTCTGGCACAATAGTGGCAATTTCAGGTCTTGTATCAATAGCGATTTTGATCATTTCATCAGTTGCAGCCATTTCCATATTGAGTTGACTTTTTACTACTTTTCTTAGGATATATAAGTCTCTATCCTGAATATGGCGTCTATCTTCCCTTAGATGAGTAACTATTCCATGAGCACCTGCTAACTCCACTAAAACAGCTGCCTCTACTGGATCAGGGTATGAAACTCCTCTTGCCTGTCTTACTGTTGCTACGTGATCTATATTCACTCCTAACCTTGCCATGTTACTCCTCCTCTTTAGTTTAAAAATTCTCTAAATATATTAGCAAGTTGATTAGCTATATGATTTATACTCTTTTTGTCTTCTCCCTCCACCATGATCCTAACAAGAGGTTCTGTTCCTGAATAACGAATTAATACCCTTCCTTTGCTATTGAGACTATCTTTTGCTGATTCAATTGAATCATTGATTTGAGGTATATCATAAAAATTCTTTTTTTCTTTTACGGGCACATTTAAAAGAACTTGAGGATAGGGAGTCATAACTTTTGATAGTTCTGATAAAGGTTTATTCGATTCAAGCATAATATTTAATACTTGAAGAGCTGTTATAATACCATCACCTGTTGTATTATAATCAAGAAAGATAATATGACCAGACTGCTCACCACCAAGGTTATAGCCTCCTTTGAGCATTTCTTCAACTACATATCTATCACCAACCTGTGTTTTTATAATTTTACCACCTGCATTTTTTATTGCTTTATCTAATCCCATATTGCTCATAATTGTGGTTACAAGGGTATTTTCTTTAAGTTTTTCTTTTTTTATCATATCAAGAGCACAGATTGCCATTATATGGTCTCCATCAACAATATTTCCAGACTCATCTACAAAAACTGCTCTATCTCCATCACCATCCAGAGCGATACCAATATCAGCATTTTTTTCTTTGACAATAGAGGATATAAATTCAGGATATAGTGCGCCACAGTTTTTATTTATATTAACACCATCAGGAGAAACAGATACTGCATCTACTTCAGCACCCAATTCCTCAAAAACAGCTGGAGCAACCTTATAAGCAGCACCATTTGCACAATCAAGAACGATTTTGATTCCATCCAGTTTTTTTTCCTTTGGAAAGCTGTTTTTTAAAAATACTACATATCTTCCTATAGCATCATCAATTCTATATGCTTTACCAATTTCAGCTGGAGATGAGCGAAAGGAATCGATTTTTTCAGAAAAGATAAGTTCTTCTATTCTTTTTTCAAGCGCATCAGGGAGTTTAAACCCATCCCCTGAAAAGATCTTTATCCCATTATCTTCAAAAGGGTTATGAGAAGCAGAAATTACAACTCCTGCATCAGCTCTCATACTATAAGTAATGAATGCAATCCCAGG
>JAFDIG010000102.1 GCA_019308145.1 Deltaproteobacteria bacterium
TAACGATATTTTTCTACTTCATTTCTTTTCTTACCCCACTCAAAAAATGTCCACTGCATCAAAAGGGTAACACCTGCATTATGATCATTACCATAATCATTGTTGGTTGCTGTCAAATTATCCCCTGTTTGTTCATACGAGCCAATAAGAAAGATTTTAGGGAAATATGAACTTTTAGCAAGCTTTATAGCTAATCCTGCATTTTTTAACGCGAGTCTTAATGCCTTTAATTCAGGTCTGTTTGCCATAGCCTGAGTAAATAGAGTATCAAGCGAAAAATTAAAAGATCGTTCCTTTAAAAGATCCTGGACTTCACTTTTTTGATTTATATCCAACATTAAAAGGGTGTTAAAACTTGAAATTGCCATCTTAAGCTCGCTTTTTGCCTTTACCCTTTGTTGAATTGCATGTGATAGAGCAACTTTAGATTTCAAAAGATCATTGTATGCTATCATACCTTGTTTATAAAATTTTTCTGCATCCCTCACATGTGCTTCAAGTTGGCTTACTGCCTCATCAGCAACAAAAAGAAATTTCTTTGCAAGAAGAATATTGAAGTATGCAATCTTTACCCTTTTTTCAACATCCATCATAGCCTGCTCTTCTTCAACTCGGCTTATATCAATCCCAAGCTTTGCCATTTTATGTTTAGTTACAAGAGCAAAACCTGTAAAAATCGGCTGTGTTAAGGTTATATCCCATTTAAAATTATCTTTTTCTCCCATAATTATTTTATAGCCACTAGCTGTAGAATAAGGCTCATCCATTAGTCTTGTATAGGAATAAGAAGCTTTTGCCTTAGGTAAAAACTCTTTTCTTGCACTTTTTTCTTCCTCAATAGCTGCTTTTTCTTTTTCTTTAGCTGCTAAAATAAGGCTATTGTTGCTTAAAGCCATTTCAATTGCTCTTTCTAAAGTAAAAAAATTACTCTCATTAGCGGTTGCTATTTGCAAAAATATTAAAAAAAGAAAAAAAAGCAATAAAGTTAAAGTTATAGTTTTTTTAGACATTTAGCTTTCCTCCAATATATATTTGGCGGAAAAATATCTTTAAAATCAGATCAACATTAAAAGGATGTTCCCCAGGGCGTTCCATTTCTTGAAATAAAAATGCATTAGAAATGCTGTCAATTCCTATAGCAAGCAAAAAAGGATCCATATCAGGGAAAATTCCCTTTTTTATCCCATCTTCAAATACTTCTGCTAACTTTTCAAGATATGAAAAATATAAATCTTTTATCTTCTCATCAATATTTATTGAAACATATGCAGCAGCACCTCTTGTTTCTGTTAAATAAAGATAAATAGCATCTTTATTCTCTATAAAAACATTTATTTTTGTTTCAATAGCTTTTCTTATTTTCAACATCTCATCAACAGATAACTCAAATGGCTTAATCAATAATGAGAGAATCTCTTCCCCTTTTTTAATTACAAGCTCACGATAAAGATCTTCTTTGGTTTTAAAAAATTTATAGATAGTGCCTACCGCAAACTCCGATTTTCTCGCAATATCCTGCATCGTGACATTATGAAAACCTCTTTTTGAAAAAAGCGAGAGAGCAATGTCAAGGATCTCCTTTTTTCTTTGACTAAATTCCCTCTCTTTTCTTGAAAGCTTCTTTTCCATTTTTTGCCTATTTGTGAATATAAATTCTAAAAAATGAGTTAATATTCATATAGCATATTTAAAGAAATGTCAAGAAAAAATTTTTTCTTCCCTTATTTTAGAAAATAAAGAAGTTTTAAATAAATTTTATATTGACCATTATCCAAAAGAATGGTAAAATTTATGTTAGTAATTATCCTTTTTTATTAATTTTATTAAACCTTTATTTTTTTATCTTATTTATACATCTATACATCTTTTAAACAATGGAAAAAATAAAACCCCCTGGGTTTAGGGACTCCCCCTTATTCTACGATTTTATCTCTTCTCTTACTGATCCTATTTACATTGTAAACAACCAAAAGAAGATCATTTTTGCAAACCCGCAACTGGAAGCAATAACAGGTATGAGCTTAAAAAAATTTATAAACAAAAATTGCGATGAAATAATACATCCTGTTAATAGAAATTGTGCATATGATTGTCCAATAAAAAAAGTTATAGATGAAGACAAAATAGAAACTTTTAACGGAAAAATATATTTGGTTAATAAAATCTTTTCTTTTAAAGCAGTTGCATTTCCATTAAAGATTAAAGATGAACCTTTCAAAATATTAGTCTTAATAAAAGAAAAAGACCAAGATGATATAAAAATAAAAGATATTGATCTGCTTGAAAAAAAACTTAAAGAATATAAAAGAATAGAAAATGCTTTAAGGGAATCAGAAGCAAAACATAGAATACTGATTGAAAATATCCCCTTTAGTGTGAAACTTGTTGAAGTGAGACTTAAACCAGACAAATCGGTTAAAACTAAACTTCTTCATATAAATAAAAAAGGTGCATCTATAATTGGTGGGAAAGATAAAGATTTAATTGGGGAAGAGGTAATAAATTGGTTTTCTTTAAAAAATCAGGAAATTATATCTAATGTAATAATTGATTCAATTCATAACAAGAAAATGGCTGAATCTGAATTTTTTGGCACTATACGAGGTATAGAAGAAAAATGGTGGTCAGTTAAGTCATTATTTCTTGAAAAGCTATCAGAAGATCTTTACAGGATAATCATGATCATTTCTGATATTAGCGATCATAAAAGGTATGAAGAAGAACAATATTATCTTCAGGAAAGGATAGCTTTTTCACAGAAAATGGAAGCAATTACTCAGTTAGCAAGTGGGATTGCTCGTGATTTTAATAAACTTTTAGGAAGTATTATAGGATATACTTCAGCTGCTAAAAGAAATATAAAAGATGCAAAGATTTCTTCAATAACTTTAGATCTTATTGAGAATTCTGCTATAAAGGCTATTGAGCTTATAAGAGAACTTATGGACTTTGCTAAAAAAGAGACCTACTTTGCTGAATCAATCTCAATAAACAATATTATCAGAAGATGTTTGTCTCTTTTTCATCCTTCATATGATACCACCATAACAATTGAAACCAACCTTGAAGAAAACTTATGGAATATAGAAGGCAATGAAACTCAGCTTACCCAAGCCTTTCTAAATATCTGTATAAATGCTCAAGAAGCAATGCCCAAAGGTGGAAAAATCATTATTAAAACAAAAAATCTTTTCTTTAATAAAGATAATGACGAAAATTTAAATACTCCTTCCCCAGGTGATTTTATACTAATTTCAATTAAGGATGAAGGAATAGGCATCCCAGATGAAGTAAAAAAACGTATTTTTGATCCATTTTTTACAACAAAAGATAGGAATAAACATCATGGTATGGGGTTAGCAGTAGCTTATGGAATCATTAAAAGCCATGGAGGATACATAACGGTTGAAAGTGAAAAAGGAAAAGGTAGCTGCTTCCGCATATATTTTCCTGCAATCCCTTTAAAAAGTGAAAAATATACTTTAGATCAGGCTAAAGATTTAAAAGAAAAAAGAGCTATTTTATTTGTTGATGATGAAGAAATTATTCTTGAGATAGGAGAAAAAATGCTCAAAAGGCTTGGATACCATATCTACTTAGCCACAAATGGTGAAGAAGCTATAAAGGTTTTTAAGGAACACATAGGAGAAATCAACTTGATAATACTTGATGTGATTATGCCAGGCTTAAGTTGGAAAGATACAGCTCATCTAATACATCAGATTGATCCAAATCTACCAATACTTTTAACCTCAGGGTTTGCTCTTAAAAACCATATCCTTGACCTTGAAAGCAATGAAATAGAAGGATTTTTGCAAAAACCTTTTACTATTTATGAATTAGAAGAAAAAATTAGAGAAGTTTTAGAAGATATTGAGTAATTCTATCATATTATAAAAAAGTTAATTTAATTATAATCTTTTTGATAAATTTGCTCTTTTAATAAAATCATCGAACTTAATACCTCCAGGATATTGATAACCCCTTATATCTTTTATTCCTTGACTTTAATCTTGCTTAGGAATATTAATGAGAATAAATAATTTCTTTGGAAAGGTTATTGAATGAGTAAAGGGGGCTTTTTTACTACTTTTGGCCAAAAAAGAGATACTGAAAAAAACAAAATCGCGAAAAAACTTGCGAAAATACGTTTCAAGATTATGGTTCATTCTGGAAAAGGAGGAGTGGGAAAATCTACCGTTGCTGCAAACCTTGCTACATCTTTCGCGCGACAGAATTTTGCAGTTGGTTTGCTTGACCTTGACATCCATGGGCCTAATATCCCAAAAATAATGGGAATAGAAGAACAAAGCCTAAAAATGAATAATAAAGGTATTGAGCCTGTATCCTTTTTGCCAAATTTAAAAGTTGTCTCTATTGCTCTTTTGCTCTATAACAGGGAAGAACCTGTGATTTGGAGAAGTCCAATGAAATATGGACTCATACAACAACTTATTAAAGATGTAAATTGGGGAAAACTCGATTATCTTATTGTAGATATGCCCTCAGGAACAGGGGATGATCCTTTATCTATAATCAATATTTTGAAACAGTTTAATGGGACAGTTATTGTTACAACACCCCAGGAATTATCTCTTCTTAACACAAAAAAAGTAATACAATTTGCCCTAAAAATGAATATCCCTGTAATAGGCTTGATTGAAAACATGAGTGGTATGGTCTGCCCTCATTGTAATCAAACAGTAGAAATTTTTAGATCTGGTGGAGGAGAAAAAACAGCACAAGAATTTGAAATCCCCTTTTTAGGAAGGATACCAATGGATCCGGGCATAGTAGTTTCAACAGATACAGGTGTTCCTTTTGTTATTTCTCAACCTAAATCTATAGCATCTGACTGCTTTGGCGAAATTGCAGAAAGAATACGGAATTTTATTGAAAAAGATGAAAAGATCTTGATTTATGCTAAAACTATATATAAAGAGGAGTAGTTTATGGCAATTTTCTCGTTCGATGAAAGAGTTCCAAAAATAGGTAAAAATTGCTATATTGCTGAATCTGCAGAGGTAATCGGGGATGTTACTATTGGGGATAACTGCTATATTGGTCCAGGTGCAATATTAAGAGGCGACTATGGGACAATAAAGATAGGTAACGGAACCGCGGTTGAAGAAAATGCGGTAATACATATTGAACCAAATGGTCTTTCTCTTATTGGAAATCAGGTTACTATTGGTCATGGGGCTATTATTCATTGTAATAAAATAGATGATTATGCGGTCATAGGGTTAGGTGCGATACTCTGTTTTGAAGTAGAGATAGGAGAGTGGGCAATTGTGGCTGAAGGAGCGCTTGTAACAAGGGGACAAAAGATACCCCCAGGAAAACTTGTTGGTGGGGTGCCAAGTAAAATTATTGGCGATATAAAAGAAAAACATAAAGAATTTTGGGTTTATGGCAAACAACTATATATTAATTTAGCTAAAAAATACCCTGCAAGTTTAAAAAGAATTGGGTAAAATAATCCTTTTACACCATAAAAAAATCTATCAATTATTTTAAACCATGAAGACTTTAGAAGACAACCAACACAGAAGGATCGATTATTTAAGAATTTCTATAACCGATAGATGTAACCTTAGATGCAGATATTGTATGCCAGAACATGGTATCCCGCTCCTCTCTCATAATCAGATATTAACTTACGAGGAGATTATAAAGATTGTAAAAATATTTGTTAATAATGGAATAAAAAAGATTCGCATAACAGGTGGTGAACCACTTGTCAGGAAAAATATAGAAAATCTCATAGCTAAAATTTCATCAATAGAAGGGGTAAAGGACCTTGGATTAACTACCAACGGTGTTTTACTAAAAGAATTATCTAAAAAAATATATGATGCAGGATTAAACAGAATAAATATCAGTTTAGATTCGCTTCATCCTGGGGTTTTTGAAAGCATAACCAGACGCCCTTACTTTTATAAGGTCTGGGATGGCATAATGGAAGCTATAAAGACAGGATTTGATCCTATAAAGATTAATGTTGTTGTAATAAGAGGGGTAAATGACACAGAAATTCCAAATTTTTTACGATTAGCAATGGATTTCCCTCTTGTTGTCAGATTTATAGAATATATGCCTATAGGAGAAAACAATGATTGGAGTTATGAAAAAGTTATGCCTGTAAAAGAGATAAAGAATATAATAGAAAATTATGTACGGCTTGAGCCTTTACAACCCAATGAATATGGTGGGCCAGCACAAAGGTTTGCAATATATCCTTCTAAAGGTGAGATCGGTTTTATAAGCCCTGTATCAGAGCATTTTTGTGATAGATGTAACAGGCTTCGCTTAACCGCTGATGGGAAAATAAGAACATGTCTCTTTTCTGATGATGAGATAGATTTAAAACCTGCATTAAAAGATGAGACCCCTGAAAAGAGTCTGCTAAATCTTTTAAAGCAGGCCTTACAAAGAAAACCGCCTCATCATAACATTGTACCTTTTATGATCAAGAAGTGCCAACGTTTTATGAATTCAGTTGGAGGATAAGAATGAAAGAATTCACCCATTTTGATGAAAAAGGTAGGCCAAAAATGGTAGATGTAAGCGATAAAGAGTCTACCTTAAGAGAGGCAGTTGTAACTGGTTCAATAATAATGGAAGAAGAGACTTTAAAAATGATACTTGATAAAAGAATTGAAAAAGGGGATGTCTTTTCTGTGGCTCAAATTGCGGGTATCATGGGAGCAAAAAAAACATTTGAGGTTATCCCCATGTGCCATCCTCTTCCTATTACATCTATAAAAATAGAATTCTCTCATAGTTTTGAGCCAGCAAAAATCGATATTAAAGCAAATGTTAAGGCTTTTGCAAAGACAGGTGTTGAGATGGAAGCATTTACTGCAGTTTCCGTTGCAGCTCTCACTATATATGATATGTGTAAAGCGGTTGATAGAAAAATGGAGATAACAGGAATAAAACTTCTTGAAAAAAAAGGGGGTAAAAGCGGCCATTTTGTAAGGGAAAGTAGCTCATGAAACCAAAAATCATATCTATAAATATAAGCAAAGAAAAAGGAACGAAAAAAGAGCCAATTGATAAAGCTTATGTTTTAAAAGATAAAGGATTGATGAATGATGTTCATGCAGGGAACTGGCACAGGCAGGTATCTTTTTTAGCGCTTGAGAGTATAGAAAAAATGAGAGCTAAAGGACTAAATGCTTCCTATGGGGATTTTGCTGAAAATATTACAACTTTAGGGATTGATCTTATTTCATTGCCTGTTGGAACAAAGCTCAAATTAGGAAATGAGGTTGAAGTTGTGATTACCCAAATTGGGAAAAAATGCCATTTAGGCTGCGAGATATTTAAATTGACCGGGGATTGTGTTATGCCAAAAGAAGGGATTTTTGCCAAGGTTTTAAAAGGTGGTACAATTTCTATTGCTGATGAAATCAGAATAGAGGAGCCATAATGTTCCGTGTAATGGTTTTAACAGCAAGTGATCTTGGAGCAGCAGGCAAAAGAAAGGATACAAGTGGTGATATTATAAGGGAAATGCTAAAGGATTTGCCAGCTAAGATTATAAGATCAGTGATTGTCCCTGATGAAATCGAGATCATTAAAAAAGAGC
>JAFDIG010000103.1 GCA_019308145.1 Deltaproteobacteria bacterium
AGTGCTGTTTTAAGAGATATAGGTAATATCATTAATAAAAATCTTCGAGATATCGATGTTTCTGGAAGATATGGAGGAGAAGAATTTGTTGCATATTTAAGGGAGATAAGAAAAGATGTTGCTTTTAAAGTAGCAGAAAGGATAAGAAAAAGAATAGAGAAGCATGAATTTAAACATGAAGGTTATCTTTTACATATAACAATTAGTATTGGAATATCTCAATTTCCAGATGATGGGAGAAATTATAAGGAATTACTTAAAAATGCTGATAAAGCCCTTTATATTGCAAAGGAGAAGGGGAGGAATAGAGTGGTTCTTTTTAATAGTTAGTTCGAGTTGAAAAAGAAGGATGAACTAAAGATATTTTTTGTAAAGTCCTTATTTTTTGGCGTCTAAATGGGGGAATGTTATGAAACTTGCAGGAGAAATAAGAGATGCTTTTAAAAAAAATCTTGTATTTATAATAACAGCAGACAAAGAGGGTATTCCAAATGCAGCTCCCAAAGGGAGTACACAAATTTTGGATGATGAGACATTAATGTTTATTGATGTTTTTGGCAAAAAAACGATAAAAAATCTCTCTGAAAACCCAAAAGTTGCAGCAGTTGTTGCATCTATGGATAAGGATAAGATGATAGGCTATCAAGTTAAAGGAGTTGCAACAATTATTAAGGAAGGAGAGTTGTTTGATAAAGGTGTAAGGTTTTGTAAGGAAAGAGGATTCCCTAATCCTAATTGTGTTGTTACCATAAAAATAGAAGAGGTTTATTCTCTTACCCCAGGTCCTAATGCAGGTCAAGAGATTCGTTAGATTTAGGTTGTTTTTTATTTAAAAAAGAAAATTTATCATTTTACATTCTATTTTTGAGGACGATTTAATATAAGAAGAGTGATTTAAAACAAAAAGTTATTTTCTCTTGTAAACAAAGGATAATTTTTTTATTATTTCATCTGTTTTAAAACCTATTATCTTTGCTACAATCCCTCCTTCTAAAAATTCAGCCAAAGCAAAAGAGGGGGGATAACCTTTTTTATCCTCATCTTTAAGATGTCCTGGATTGATAAAAAAAATTCCTTCTTTTATCTCTAAAAGAGGGATATGAGAATGGCCAAATAATATAACATCTATTTCACCTTTTTTTATTAGTTCTTCAGGTTTTATATCAGATGAAAGATCATTTTTATGAGATTTTTCTGTATGAGAGATCAATGTTCTTGCCCCTTCAAATCTTCTAACTGTCCTGTTAGGGATTAAAGGATCTTTATATTCAGGACAATATACCCCTGGTACACGAAGAAACGGTATTTTCTCTTTTTCAAGAATTTTCGTATCAGCCCAATCATCTCCAAGGTGAATAATGGTTTCTATACCATTTTTTTTAAAATATTGTATTACTTCTTTAAAATTTTCTACAAAACCATGTGTATCGCTTACTATTCCTATCTTCATTTTTCCCTCTTATTTTCAGATTGATGAATTCTGCCTAAAATATATAGTCTATTTTTAAAATTTTTTAGTCTCTCAATGTGGCAATTATTCTTAAAGGTTTTAGTAAAAAATCGATGGCATCTAAAGGGCTTTTTACAATAACATCTGCATTCATCAAGCTTTTTGAATAAGAACCTTCTTTATCTATTACACATATGGAAAACAATGCTTTTCTCAACATAAGATGATCGTTTCTACCATTTCCTACAGCAACGGTTTTGTCGCTACCGAGTTCTTCTATAAGTGCTTCCTTTTTTTTAGAACTATCTTCGCCTTCTATAATTTTTATATTTACTTTAATTTTTTTGAATATCTCCCTTACATTTCCCCTTGTATCAGATGTAACTATTACCACATTCGTCTTTTTTGCAAGTAGATTAAGTCTATCTTTAACCTTAGCGGATATTCTGCCATCTGAAACAAGGGTTCCATTAAAATCAAATACTACATTTTCTATTTGTAGCCTACCATATCCTGGTATGTCATAACTTAGCATTTTAACTCCCTTTGGCGAACTATCTCGTAAAAAGCAACAGAACATGCTGCGGATAGATTTAAAGATTCAATCCTTCCAAACATTGGAATAAAGAGTAACTCATCACATCTTTTCCTAATAACAGGTCTTATACCTTTTTCTTCTCCACCAACAACCAAAACAAGATTATCAGGAAGATCTGTTTTAAAAAGAGGAATTGTTCCATCCATGGAAAGTCCATATACCCATAATCCTTTTCTTTTAACTATGTCAAGTGTATGGGCAAGATTTATAACCTTTGCGATCAATGTATGAAAAACCGCACCAGCTGATGCTTTTATAACAGTAGGGGTGATATGAGCTGCTCTGTGTGTCGGAAGCAAAATACCCTTCATGCCCATACAATGGCTACTTCTTATAACAGCACCGAGGTTTTGTGGGTCCATAATAGAATCAAGAGCTAAAAGTGTAAGCGGAGAGCTTTGAGCTAAAATTTCATTTAATTCAGTATATATAAAAGGTTCTATTTTAGCAGCAAAGCCTTGATGAGTTAGCACACCTGTCATTTTAGAGAGTTCACGCTTTTCAATCCTTTTTACAGGTATGCCTTTCATATAAGCAAGAGAGAGAATCTCCTTTGTTCTTTTCCCCTCTTCTTTTAGTTGCTTGGCTATATATATTGAGTCTAACGAAAGCTTATCAGCTCTTAAGGCTTCCCTTAAAGGATGATAACCATATATAATAGAAGGTTTCATATCTTAAAAAATTGTTAAAAATAAAACTTTATTGGCATAAAAGAGTAAAAGAAGGCGTTACATGATAAGAATGAAAAAGTACTACATCTATAAAATAATTATACCCCATTCTATCAACTTTAGATAGACCAATGCCTTCAAATTTAGGGCTCCCTATTGCAGAAAAATTCCCTGTTTTTATAATGATCCCTTTCCCCTTTTTTATTACCTTCCAGGGGGTTTCAATACTTCCTTTTTCCAGGATTATTATCCTATCTGCTATTCTATTAGCTAAAATATAACCCTTTTTCTTTACCACTCCTTTGAAATATATATTGAGAGAGAATTTTTCTTTGTTTGTTTTTGCAATTCTTTTTTTTATTAATTTAATAGAGTAATCTAAATAAAGAACCCAACCTTCCTGATTATTAAAATATGCAAGATTGCCACTTGCAATTGGATGAGAGGTATCTAATTCAATGGTAACCTTTGTTTCTCCTTGAGATGGAAGGGCAAAAAAGAAAATAAAGAATATAATAAAAAGTTGCAATAAATATTTTAAATTCATTTCTTTTGCTTCAAAATCCTTAATTTTTAAAACTTATCAAATCTATCTAAATGATGTCAAGTGTTGATACCTTTTATTATAGGAGCACACCCTCTTATGGTTAAAAAAATCATATTTTAAATTTTTCTATCTTTTCTTTAACAAGTTTTATTATCTTTTCGCATTTTGCAATCGTTTTTTTCAGCTTCACTTTGATCATCAAAAGGATAGCAACTTTTATCTCTTTTTCTGCTTGAGCTAACCATCTGATACTTTCAATTTTAAGGTTTTCTTCCATATATTACCTTCCCGGTTTTTAATGCATGCCTTAAAAATCTACTAACAGATAAGGTTCTTTCAAGCTCTTTGTCAAGCTTTCGCTTTTTTCCTATCTCTAATTTTTTGTAAAGTTATAGTCATTTTTTTATACCTTTCGTTAAAATTTATTTGTGTTATTTAATATATTCTATTATTAACTGATATCCACGTCAATTAAAAGATTTTTTTCATAAGGTTGAGAAGATATCGAATTTTTTCAAACTTTTTAATGAGGTTTTAAAATTTTTAGAACGAATGGCGAATTTTTTAATTATAAGAGTTAAAGTAATAAAAAGAGAAAAGCTCACACTTTCTATCTTGAATTTTTGTTAGATTTTATATAATTTGTTTTTTATTAAATAAAAACTATTTAAATAAGAAATATAAAGAGGAGATATAAGATGAAAACTGATACTATTGAAAAAGAGATCAAGTACAAAAAAAAGATGGCATGGGATAATCTTGATGAAGGTTTAAGAAAAAGAGCCTTTGAATTTTGTGAAGATTATAAAAAGTTTATCACAGATGCGAAAACAGAACGAGAAACCATTAATAAAATATTAGATCTATCAAAAAAAGCTAATTTTAAGGATGGTGAGCTTTATAAAGAAGGTGATCGTTTCTTTTTTGTTAAGCATAAAAAGATAATGGCGTTAGTTAGAAAAGGTAAAAAAAGAGCAAAAGAAGGTCTATCCATAGTAGTATCTCATATTGATGCGCCAAGGCTTGATCTAAAACAAAACCCTTTATATGAGGATGTTGACTTATGTATGCTAAGGACACATTATTATGGGGGTATAAAAAAATATCATTGGACAGCCATGCCATTATCTTTACATGGGGTTATAATAAAAAAGGATGGTTCGGTAGTAGAATTAAGTATCGGGGAAAAATTAGAAGACCCAGTCTTTACCATATGTGATTTGCTACCTCATCTCTCTCATAAGATTCAGGATGAAAAAAAACTTAAAGAGGCAATAGAGGGGGAAAAATTAACTCTTATGGCGGGCTCCATTCCTTTATCTGATAAGAATGCAAAAGAGAGGGTAAAACTTAATATTTTGAAGATATTAAATGAAAGATATGGGTTGATCGAAGAAGATTTTTTAAGCGCGGATATTGAAATAGTCCCTGCTGGTGCTGCTAAAGATGTTGGCTTTGATCGTTCTATGGTTGGTGGTTATGGCCAAGATGACAGAGTATGCAGCTATAGCAATCTAAAGGCGATTATGGATTCAGAAGATCCTAAAAGATGGACAGTAGCATTATTTGTTGATAAGGAAGAGATTGGTAGTGATGGAAATACAGGAGCTAAATCTCGTTTTATTGAATATATAACATCAAAAATTTTGGCTATTGATGGGGAAGAAAACCCTCAGTCAATAATAATGGATACTCTAATGCAATCCAGGGCATTATCAGCAGATGTAAATGGTGGGGTAAATCCTAATTATCAAGAGGTTCATGAAAAACAGAACGCTGCATTTTTGGGATATGGTGTTTGCGTGACAAAGTTTACTGGAAATGGTGGCAAATATAGTGCAAGTGAAGCAAGTGCAGAATTTATGGGATGGATCCGCAAACTTTTTAACAAACATGGAGTTACATGGCAGACAGGGGAATTAGGAAAGATAGATGAAGGAGGCGGAGGAACAGTTGCAAAATTTCTCTCTTACTATGGTATGGATATCATTGATTGTGGTGTTGCTCTGTTAGGAATGCATTCCCCTTTTGAAGTAGCAAGCAAACTGGATATATTTGAAACCTATAGAGCATACAAAACCTTTTTTGAGGCAGATTGGTGAAAAAAAAGATCTTTGAGAAATGGGAACCATTAATTGAGATTATCTCAAAAAAACAAAAAGGTGGAGAGAAAATTGTTTTTACAAACGGATGTTTTGATATCATTCATGTTGGGCATATAAGATATCTAAAGAGAGCCAAAAAGCTTGGTGATGTTCTTATTGTTGGTATAAATTCAGATAACTCAGTTAGGTTGTTAAAAGGAGAAGGTCGGCCTATTACACCTCAAGAGGAAAGAGCAGAGATCTTAGCTGGACTTGAATTTGTTGATTATGTTACTTTTTTTAATGAATTATCTCCTTATAAAATAATTAAGGCATTTAAGCCAGATATCCTTGTAAAAGGTGGAGACTGGAGCGTTGAAACAACAATTGGAAAAGATATTGTAGAGAAAAGAGGGGGAAGGGTGGTTATAATCCCTTATGTAAAGGGGGTCTCCACCAGTAATATTATAAATAAAATAAAAAGCTCTTTTTTAGAGGAATAAATAGTAATCTTTATTTTTTATTTTCTGATAACTCTTCTAACCTTTTAGTATTTTCTGAAATTATTGCCTTTAGCTCTTCTATTGCTTTTTCTGGTTGACCAATATCTTTATATATCTCTGAGAGAGTAAAATGAAGGCCATTTCGTACAGTTTGATTTTTGTTCTTTTTTAATGCCTCTTTTAATATAGGAATAGCTTTTTCCATATCTTTTTTCTCATAATATATCTCTTTGATACCTCTTTGGGCCATTAAGATAGCTTTTTCTTCTTTATTTAAAAATGAGAAAAGGGATTCCATAATCTGGTAATCATTTTTTGCTTTCTCTTCTTTTTCTTCACTCTCTTTTGCAATAGCTATCCCTATTAAAAAGATAAGAGACAATAGAATGATAAAAAATATCTTTATTAATCTTTGCATTTCCTCCTCCTTTTTTTAAATAATTTCTCCTAAAACCTTTCCTTTAACAATATCTTTTAAGATCACATCTACAAACTGGTTTTCTACCCCTTTATCTTTGTCTATAAAAACGGGTATATAATTACCTGTTAGCCCCTTCATTTTTTCATTTTTGTTATATACCTTAGCTTCAACTAAAATCCTCATCTTTTTCCCAATAAATCTTTTATAAAACTGATAACGCTTTTTTTGTCCAAGTTCTCTTAAAATCTTTGCTCTATACTTTTTAATATTTGATGCTACTGGATTAGGATAAAAGATAGCAGGGGTATCCTTTCTTTCAGAATAAGGAAAGACATGTAAATAGGCAATAGGGAGAGAATTTATCAGATCCTCTGTTTGCTGAAAATCTTCTTCGGTTTCATCTGGGAAACCTACCATCACATCACAGCCGATGGCTATATCAGGAATATTTTGAACAATACGAGAAATAGTTTCAAAAAAATAGGTAGGGGTATACCTCCTTTTCATAAGCTTTAATATTTTTTTACTTCCACTTTGGAGTGGTATATGGAGATGATGGCATATTTTGTTTGAGTTAGCGATTAGACTGATCAATTCATCATCTATTTCATTAGGTTCAATGGAGCTTAATCTTATTCTTGAGTCAATTGACAAATTTTCTATTGCTTTTAAAAGTGAAATAATATTTAAAGGAGGATCAAGATCTTTTCCATATTGTCCAAGATGGATCCCTACGAGAACTATCTCTTTAACTCCTGCATCACTTAATTTTTTTATTCTATTTATTACTTCTTCTATCTCTAAGCTTCTTGAAGGACCTCTTGCTAAAGGGACTGTACAATAAGAGCATCTATAATCACAGCCATCTTGAACTTTTAAGAAATATCTTGTCCTAAAAAAAGGGAAAAAAGCAAAATCACTAAAAAAAGAAGATACTTTTTCGATCTTAGAAACCTTAATAAAAGGTTTGTCCTGATTATGATCAAGAATAATTTGATCTATGTCTTGCTTTTCCAAGTTGCCAATTATTATTTTGACGCCAGGAATAGTTGATAACTCTGGTGCTCTAAGTTGTGCATAACAGCCAGTTATAATAATAAAGGGATCCTTTTGCTTTTTTAAAATCTTCTTTACAATATAACGTGTTTCTCTATCTGCTTTAGAAGTTACTGTGCAACTATTAATAATGTAGATATCAGCATACTCAAAAGGCTCTACTATATATGCACCCATATTAGCAAGTTTTTTTGCCATTATAGCAGAATCAGCTTGATTTACCTTGCAACCTAAAGTTATGATACTTATTTTTTTTTCTT